>SFMO01000092.1 GCA_004554385.1 Ruminococcus flavefaciens | reverse complement strand
TGAATGCGGAAAGGTTCAGTTCCTTATAAGAGGAAAATTTGAAGCATCAGGCGAAGGTGGTATCATCAATAAGAAGATCAAGGACAATGAGCCATTAGAGATCAATATGGCTGCAAATCCACGTATAAACACTGATTTCGGCATGGAATTCTATGGTGAAACTGATTCATCGATCAAGCTCAATAACTACTT
This sequence comes from Ruminococcus flavefaciens, assembly GCA_004554385.1. Taxonomy (GTDB): domain Bacteria; phylum Bacillota; class Clostridia; order Oscillospirales; family Ruminococcaceae; genus Ruminococcus; species Ruminococcus flavefaciens_T. The sequence goes on along the minus strand of SFMO01000092.1, from coordinate 5,193 downwards.
TACTTTAACCGGTACATTCAAGTGTCCTTACACTGATTTCCAAAGCTCAGAAAAGGGCAAATATCAGGTAAAGTATACTGATGAATATGGTGAAGACTGGTCTCTGAGAGGTAACGGACAGGTGCGTTGGCAGGATCAGACAGGAGGAAAACCTGTTATCATAGGAAATGCTCTTTTCAGAGATGTTAAGGAGACCCAGAATAACTTTGGTCTTTTCTACACAGAAACTGGTCAGAATAATTCAGGTAACGGTACAGGCAACGGTGCTCAGACAATTACCGTAGCTGATCCTACTGGTGATCAGTGGTTCTTCGAGTTCTATTCAGCAACATAAAGGAGGCGTGTTCTATGAAAAAAAGCAAAAAGAAACTTAAGGGCATGACTCTTGTTGAAATGATCATTTCGATAGCTATTTTTGCTATCATGGGCGGTCTGCTCATACTTGTGGGTACACATATCGATGCTACAAACAGAGCGACAAACGTTCTTAAAACAAAGGTGTCAAATGAGTCTCCGTATGCAGCTAACCACAAGATCAATTATGTTAAGAAGGATAATACTCAGGGAACTCTTACACCTGAGAATATCAAGGTTGAGTTTGACGTCGAGGGCGCTACTGTCGCTCTCGACGGTCAGAAGTACAATACTGAGGATATTATCACAAACAGCATGAATGCAGCTGATAAGGCTGCAATGCAGAAGAAAGCGAACGGCGGACTTAATCTTCAGTTTGTAATCTATGAGACCACTGCTCCTACAACTACTACAACAGCTACTACTACAACAGCTGCTACAACAACAACGTAATCGGGAGGTGGCCATATGGAAAAATCAAAACTTAAGGGCTTTACTCTCGTAGAGCTTGTGGTTGTTATGGCAATATTCTCTGTTCTTATGGCTGGTGCTCTGGCATTGACCACACCTGTATCAAGGATGTATAAGAATACAGCACTCGCTGAAAGGACATATTCGTATTCGCATAATATTCAGGAGTACATTCAGGGTGCACTTGAATATTCCGACAGTCTGTATGTCTATACGGAGGATATGCTCGGAACAACATATGCAAGCGATAAAAAGGCCCTCGCTGAGGATTTCAGAGCAAAGCATTATGACAAAGTTGTCGTATCAGATGATGGTGTAACATCAAGACCGATCAAGGGCAAGATCTACATCATGCGTCTTTTGAATGATGCAGACGGAGCGATCCCTGCAGGACAGATAACACTTACCGAATATTCCTTTGATGGAAATAATCTTACGGAAACATCAGCAGAAAGACCTGTGCTCAACAATACATATTTCGCAGGGGAAGCAAAATATAGCTACAGCTATACCCTTGGCTCTTCAAAGCTTATAACGGTTCCAACACCGTCAAGCGCAGATTCAGATGATGTTTACAAGGCTATCAAGGCTGATGTAGATGATGCAAATAACGGCATCGATTCAACAAGTCTGTCTGTATCGATCATTCTTGATAAAGATGCGTCATCAAACGGATATATTGATGTAACAAATGCATCCGGAGTTACATACAGAGCTTTTAAGTCTCCTGTAGCTCTTCAGGTTGCTAACATTATGCTGACTAACATCAATTCAAGAAACGGAAATACAGGTGAGCCGAGAGTAATCAAGGATGGCTCATCATTCAGAAAGCAGACTACTGTATCACCCGGCCCTGACGGCGGTGAAGCAGGTCTTGGTTTCAAGAATGCGTTCAATACAAAGGTAGATTTCACAAACGATATTTACTTTGTATACGCTTACGCAGATGAACTCAGATAAATAAGTAAAAAAACAGGCAGCAGTCAATGCTGCTGCCTGTACTTATTTTTTACTGTTTTTATTCAGTAGCCAGCAGGTTGAGATACCACTGAGCTATCTGATTTCCCCACAAAGAACCAACGGCAATTCCGATCGCAAGGAATGGACCGAAGGCAAACTTAGAATCCTTCGTAACTACCTTTACGAGAAGTCCTCCAAAGGCAGCTGCGATAATTCCGATAAATGTTGAAGCGATAACAGCTTGTGTTCCGAGGAAGGCGCCGGCTGCGAACATTAAATATGTATCGCCAAGCTCGATAGCCCTGAAATCCTCACCGAATTTCTTTTTGATGATCGGACGGCTGATCTCTCCGATAAGAAAGAACGGAACGCTTATAATGAACATGCCGATTATACGGCTTTTAAGTGTAACGTCACCGTGTTCGCGGGAGTAGAAATAAGCAAGAGGGAAAGCAAGAAGAAGTATTATGGCAACCATGCCGATGTATATTTCCTTGGTGTCCCAGTCAATAAAGGCGATCATAATAAGAAATGTCATCAGAACGCAGGTTATTATGGATTTAACATTGATATCCAGAACAAAAAACGTCAGAACATAGAGGAGACCGTTAAGGGATTCCACTATTGGATAGCGCGGTGAGATCTTTGCACCGCAGTTGTGACATTTTCCTCTCAGCATGAGCCAGCTGAAAACAGGTATCAGATCAATTGGTCTGATCTTTGCGCCGCAGGTCATGCAGTGAGAAGCTTTTTCCTTGTCTTCCTTGGTACGCTTGAGACCAATAACAGATTCGCCTCTGGGGAGTCTCAGGATGACAACGTTCAGGAAGCTTCCTATGCAGATGCCGAATAGGAAAATAATGACGTAAAACATGATCTTGAATGGCAGCTCGGTAAATTCACTGTGGAGCATATCTTCAAATCCGAACATGATTTTACCCCTCCTTCATAAATATTAATGTACATAATATTATTATAACATAATTTATGGAAAATTCAAGTAAAATTTTAGAATACTAACTGTATGACGGATACAGTAAGGTATTCAGAAAATAAGCGGAGGTTTTTTATGAGAAACGAGAGAATTGGTGACTACTTAGTCAATCAAGGGCTGATCACAAGCGAACAGCTTCAGCAGGTTCTTGACGCTCAGAAAGCGTCAAACGGCGCAAAGAAGTTCGGCGACGTAGTTGTTGAACTCGGCTTTATGTCTGAAGTCAATTTCGCAAAGGCACTGGCAGGAAATCTGAGAGTACAGTACGTTGACCTTGACAATATCGAGATCAACACAGATGCAGTTCAGATGGTTCCCGAGGCTCTGGCAAGAAAGCATACCGTTATCGCTATCAATGTACAAGGTAAGCGTCTTTCAGTTGCAACGAATGATCCTGTAAACTTCATCGTACTTGAAGACATCAAGGTTTCTACAGGTATGGACACCGTTCCTGTTCTTGCTACAACATCTGCTATCAATAAGGCTATCGGTAAGTGCTACTCAATGCAGAACGTTGACAGCGTTCTTGAGGGTGTTGCCGGAATGGGCGGCGACCTCGGCGAAATGTCAGAGGCTGACCTTGAGTCCAAGGACAGAGTTGAGAGCGCTCCTATCGTTAAGCTCGCAACTACTATTGTTGAGAACTCCTACAGAGCAGACGCTACCGATATTCATATCGAGCCTTTCGATAAGTATACAAGAATCCGTATCCGTGTAAACGGCGACCTCGTTGAACTCATGAATATCTCAAGTGCAGTTCACAGCGCGCTTACTACACGTTTCAAGCTCATCAGCGGAATGAACATTGCTGAGAAGAGAATCCCTCAGGACGGCCGTTTCACACAGGTCGTTGACGGAACAACTCTTGATGTCCGTGTATCCTCACTTCCTATGGTACACGGTGAAAAGATCGTTATCCGAATTCTTTCAACAGGTCAGATCGCTCTTCGTAAGATCACCGATCTGGGTATGTCTGATTATAACTACCAGCTGTTCGAGTCAATGCTGAGAGTTCCTCACGGCGTTATCCTCGTAACAGGACCTACCGGTTCAGGTAAAACAACAACTCTTTATGCGGCTCTCGGTGAGATCGCTAAGCCAAACGTAAACGTCGTAACCGTTGAGGATCCTGTCGAAAAGGCTATCGACGGTATCAACCAGTGTCAGGTTAACCAGAAGGCCGGCATGACCTTTGCAGCTGCTCTTCGTTCTATCCTCCGTCAGGACCCTGACGTAGTTATGATCGGTGAGATGCGTGATACCGAAACAGCCGATATCGGTATCCGTGCCGCTATCACAGGACACCTTGTTCTTTCGACCCTCCATACCAACGATGCTGCTTCAACAGTTGTACGTCTTATTGATATGGGTGTTGCTCCTTACATGGTTGCTACTTCAATCATCGGCGTTATCGCACAGCGACTCCTTAAGGTTCTGTGCCCACAGTGCAAGAAGCCAAGAATGACAACTCCTGAGGAGAATGAACTTATTGGTATCGACCACTCTATCCAGATCTTTGAGCCAGGCGGATGCCCTGCTTGCAATAATACAGGATACAGAGGAAGAACTGCTATCCACGAGATCATTCACTGTACAACAAAGGTATCTTCTATCATCGCTGCAGGCGGTACTAAGGAAGAGATCGAGAAGGCTGCCAAGGAGAACGGTACAAAGCTTCTCCGTGACAACGCTTCCGAGCTTGTACAGGCAGGCGAAACATCTATCGATGAGCTTGTAAGAACCACATATACAATATAATGGCTTGCAGGGAGGATAATTATAATGGCAATAGAAATTCATAGAATACTTGACGAGGTAAGACTCCTCGGCTGTTCTGACCTTCACTTCACAGACAGGATCGCTCCTGTTGTACGTCTCAACGGTACACTCAGAACCATGCGTTCACAGTACCCTGAAATGGACGAGGAGGAAATACTCAACATCGTTCATCAGATGACAAATGACGCTCAGCAGACAAGCATCAACAATCATAAGGATACCGACTTCTCGTTCACAACAAGAAGCGGCTACCGTCACCGTGTAAACGTATATTTCCAGAAGGGTAAGCCCGCTATCGCTATCCGACTTCTGAGAAACGATATCCCTACACTTGAGGATCTCGGACTTCCTCCGATACTCGCAGACTTCGCTATGCGTCCCCGTGGACTGGTTCTCGTAACAGGTCCTACCGGTTCAGGTAAGTCTACAACTCTCGCTGCTATGATCGACTTCGTTAACCTTAACAGAAGCGCTCACGTAATCACAGTTGAGGACCCTATCGAGTACGTTCACGATCATAAGAGATGTATGGTAAACCAGAGAGAGATCGGCGACGACGTTCCGTCATTCGCTCTCGCACTCAGAGCTGCTCTTCGTGAGGACCCTGATGTAATCCTCGTAGGAGAAATGCGTGA
>SFMO01000091.1 GCA_004554385.1 Ruminococcus flavefaciens | reverse complement strand
TTCCTACTTCTCTTGCCAGCTTTACTGCCTCCAACTTGAATTTTTCATCATACTGTCTTCCTGTTCCCATTCCTGACACTCTCCTTTTTTTTATTATACTTTGGTTGTTTGGATTGTGTCAAGTTTCATTGTAACATATCATATCGTTTTCGGTGCGAGGGGCTTGCCTGTCTTTTCGTTCGCTCCCTCTTTGGCAAGAGAGTTCACAAAACCCTGCAAATGCCTTGCGGTGATCTTGTCGATACGCAAGTGACCGATAGCAGGATAAACACGGTGCGTGAGCTGGAGCATTCTCTCATATGTAGTGCTTCTGAGAGCGTTTTTAGCGTAGTTCTCGAACCACTCCTCCGCAAGCTCCTGAAACTTCATAGCAGAAGTCTTAAAACCGTGATTGACCGACTCCTCAAACATCACAGCCTGACGGTTAAGCTCTTTCTCGATCTGCTTCTTGGTCATACCCTCATCGGGCTTCCAGGTCATGGACTGTTCCTTGTGATTGCCGTTTATATCATAGCCGCAGCTCACTCTGATAAGATAGCTGTTGCCACGCTTCTTTATTGTTGCCATAGATTACCTCCTAAGATCTATGACATACCCTTGTACATCTATGATTGTAGCGCAATATTTCGGGCTTGTCAAGAGATTTGACGTATCTTTTCAGGGTATGTCATAAATTATTTCTCTTGTTCTATCTTGCGTTATTCCAATCCCCACGATTTCTTTTTTCTGGTGGCGGACTGCTGCTGTACTTCCTGTTCACGCTGACTGTGAACATACGCCTGTGCCTGCTTGACCTCAGCGTATTTCTGCGGCTCCAAGCGTTTCAGCAGGCTCACAAATTCTGTCAGGTCATCGACCTCAGCTGACAGTTCAGCATTATCACGGCGAAGCTCCGTGCGTTCTTCTGCTGCACATTTCCAGCGCTGACACGCATCATCATACTCTTTCATCGCAGCATCGAGCTTTTCATGGAGAGAGTAGATCGTATTACCGGACTTGTAAGCGTTATCATTGACCTTCTTGACAAGTTTGCAGAGCCTCTGCACTTTGGCGATGATAGCATCCTTGTGCTTCATGATAGACAACTTACCGTCAAGCAGACCGATAAGCTCTCTGCGAAGCTGATCACACTCATCCTCGATCTTGAACTCCTTTTCATAGTCGGGAATGTAGTTGAGTATCGCCTTGACCTGAGCTGTCTTCTGCTCGATCTGCTGATCAAGATCTTCACGCTTTGCCTGCTTCTCAGCAAGCTCACTTTCGACCTGAGCCATTTCAGCATTGAGAGCTTTTATCTCATCCTGATGCTTGCCGTACTCCTCGACCGTGTAGCTGTAACCTCTGGACTTTTGCGGTTCGCTGATATCAATACCGTGTTCAGCACAAATATTACTGAGTACAGCCCACTCCTTTAGCCTCCAACGGTTGATCGCTTTTGCATCAAGACCGAAGTTCATTTCCTCAAGAGCTTTCGCCATAGCGTTCCTGGTATCAAGACCTCTGTCATAGTGACCGACAGGAATGTAGTTGATGTGCAGATGAGGCGTTGCCTCATCGAGGTGCATGACCGCATTGAACACATAGAGATTCGGATTTCTTTTCTGGAAACCCTCCATGTATTCTTTCAAGCAAGCGACAGCAACTTCCGCATCTGGAGTGCCGACACCTGTATCGTCCTTCGTGCCGATCTGCACCAAGTCTTCATAGAAGCTCTTCTGCTTGTTCGCTCCGGTGATAACGCTCTTGCTCGGCTCACGGTTGAACAGGTGAAGGAAGTAGTCGTCGATCATGCGATCCTTTCTTTTCTGATGAGCGTTGTATCTCGCTACCGCTTCATCAAAAAGCTGGTGGTAAGCATCACCCAGATCCTGCTGAATGAACACGATGTTATCCGAAGTTCTGGACGGGTCGATGTTCTTGGCAGTGAACTCTCTGTTGTTGTGCGACAGGCTGCCTTTTCCCTGACACATCGAAATAGTTTTTGTGATCATGTTAATAATCTCCTTTATAATTATAGTTGTACCCTCTGATGAGGAGGATTGCTCGCACAAGACTCAGCTATGTGCTATGCAAAGCCCTGACGGGCAAATTGGCTTGCAACGATAAGGATATCGGCAAACCAAACGGCTCGGAGAGCCGGATTTACTTGCGGTGCGCCGCCAGTAACCCCATAGCACTTTTGACAGCCTACTCGGACTATCAAAAATGCTAATGTGGCTCTGCGAGGCTGAACGGCTGAGGTCACAGCCGAAAATGTGGGCGCATTTATTCAAAAATCCGCATTACATTTTTTCAAAAACATCGTATCGAAAATGATATTTTTCAGCAAAAATCTCTGCTCGGATTTTGTAAAAATACTCGCTCCGATATCATAAGAATCAGAACGGCGGCTCCTCCTCGACATCGAGAGTTTCGAGCAGATATTCTATCTCTTTTGTACACAAGGTTCTTGTAATTCTCAGCGACCTGTTCAGGAACAGCCTGCGTATCGTACTTGCGTGAGCCGATATTGCTTACGGGGAACCAATACATGAACCTCGCTATCAGACCGCTGCCACGGAACACAGAATCGTTTATCATTCTGTCAAAGACATAAGGCTGACAGGCAAGGCAGATGCTCATGTAAGGCTTTTTCAACACAATGCTCGCCCTGGTCGCTCTGTCGCTGATGTAGGTCTCACCGTTCCACGATTTCAGAAGCAAATCGAGGTTCGGGACGTTGTTGCTGTAACGTCCGCTGAAATTACCGAGCATTCCGGCTTCGTCCGAGATCATTAGGAGTGTGCCATTTTCTTCAAGCAGGTTCACAAGGGATTCGGGAGTCACATCGTCCACCGATATCCTGCGGAAGTTGCTGGGCGGAATGTTGCTCAGCTCCGTCTGGAGCTTGGCTATCTCCTCAGCGGTGACGTCTTTCTTCTTTTCAAGGGCTTCCAGCTTGCTTTGTAAGAGCTTGCGTTCCGCCTGAGAAGTGAATATGTCCTGCTTATTGTTCTCGTTCCAGTCGTGGGCGAACTGAATGTACGGACGCTTTATCAGTGACATAACAGGTGACTTCTTGAAGCTGGGCTCAGCTATCGTCAGTGTGTCAAGCACAAGCGGCTCCGTATGGTCACGCTTTGCCGACATACGGTAAACGCCTGAGAAGCAGTAGCTCACAGCTGATAAGATTGAAGTGCCTGCCATTGCAACGTCTGTTGATGTGGTTGTCGCTATCGCCTGCGCCATGTCGCTTATAATAGGTGGGAGGGCGTTCACAGGAAACGGCAGGAGGTTTGTCCCGTCGGGACGGAGGGGTGTGGGCTGCGCCCACTGGTCGTTAGACAATATAGATCATCGCCTTTCTTCTATTATTATATAAAGCGCTTTATATTCGTGGCGGTCAACATAGGCTATGCTGCTCCGCTGTCAGGTATCGTTCTCTCCTGACAATCCAATTTTACCATAACGGCACTTAGTAAATCTATAACATCACGTTATAATTCGCATAAATCACGTTAATTATCTCGTTTTTGTTATAACATATCATGATTTGAACGTTATTATCTTGACTTTTTCGGGTTGTAGTGCTATAATTATCATAACGTATTCTATCTTGAACGTTATAGAAAAGGAGCGTAATATGGGCAAAGATAAAAAAATCCTGCTCTATTGCATCGACGAGCAGGCTAAAAGCGTGATATTTGTAGTCACAGAGGACAATGAAAAAGTATGGGGAAAAATCTCCGAGGACGCATACAGTGTTATCAGCTTTGATGATGTATTCAGAGACATAACGGAGTTCAGGAACAACTTCCTTGACTATGAGCAGCTCACCGATGAGCTTATTGGTGCTATCAACGGCAGGGGTGCTGTATTCCGTGAGATATTGGAACGGTTTGACGATAACCGTCTGAACAGCTTCAATTTCTTTACACGTTACTACTCCGACACGCTCCGTGATGTGTTCACCGAAGCGAGAGCAGACATTGACAAGGCAGGAGCTTTCTTCAATACCCGTGCCTTGAAGAAGTCCACCGAGTATGTGAATGATGTTTTCAACCATATCCGTGAGGTTATGCGTGATGACTGGAATTTTGATTTCAACTCCGAAAGCGATATGAAAGCGTTTCGGCTAAGTTTTGATAAGATAATCATACGAGGAAATGACCGTAATGATGTTTTCACCGTAGCCGATACAGCCCTTGTGAACTTCTTCTATGATTTCAGTTTTGCGATTCATAAGTTGAAGCTATATGTTTGCAAGTGTAAGTATTGCGGCAAGGCATTCCTCGGAAAGAAAAATGCTGTCGCCTGTGAATCAGAGAGCTGTCAGGCAACCTATCAGCGTGAAGTCAAGAATGCCAAAAGGCGCAAAAGAGAGAACGGCACTTATAAGGTATATAGCACAAGGCTCAGTAACTATATCGGTCAGCAGAAAACAAAACTGTCTGCTGAGGTGCTTGATGATCCTGCACTTGTGGAGAAGTATGACCAACAGCGTAAGGTGTTCACAAAGCAGATGCAGGATAAGCTCGATGAGTATGAAGCCGAGAACCGCCTGCCTGATGAAGAGCTGAGTGCTTTCTATGAGAAGATGAAGCAGGACGTTATGAGCTTTGTGTATGCTTTGGAAGCTGAGGCGGAGTCGAGGTTGAAATCATTGGTTGGTTTTACTAATTAATCGACTATGATTTTTAGCATCAGCCGTCAATATTTATAGAAAATCTATTGAATAATTCGTCTAAATGTGGTATAATTATATATGAATTTTCACCTTATAGGACAGGAGGGATATCATGAGTAAAAGCACCCGCTGCTTGTATCATAATCGTTTTTCAGCATTTTTGTCTGATTCTGAACAATCGATACTTGGTATTCTTTGTGATGGCTATCACGGCTCTGTGCAGAGCACTCAGATAGAGGCATGGAAAAGTGAAATAGCATTATTGAAGAACGTTCTACTACCATATCAGAACGAAAGCGGAAAGATCATATTTGAATACGATATACCTCGACTTGGTAAACGAATTGATGTGGTTCTGCTCCTGAAAGGTATTATTTTCTGTATAGAGTTCAAAACAGGTAATAAAGATACACTGGCAGAAGCTGATGTAGATCAGGTTCTTGACTATGCTCTTGATCTGACGAATTTTCATAAATTCAGTGAAAACCGTCTTATCGTACCCATTCTGATAGTATCAAAATATCAACGGAGCTCCACTGTTATACAGAAATCCGTATATGACGAAAATGTACTGAATCCCCTGATTGCAGGCGAAAACGGATTGCAGGAGCTCATACATAAAGTAATAGAAAAATATCCCAACCTTCCGCCACTTGAAGAAAACTGGATCATAAGTCCGTATGCACCAACACCGACTATTATCGAAGCTGCCCGAACGCTGTATAAAAGTCATTCTGTTGAGGACATTACAAGACATGAAGCCGATAAGGTCTCCACAGATGCGACGATCTCATGTATACTGGATGTGATAGAAAGAAGCAAGCATAACGGCGAAAAAAGCATCTGTTTTGTGACAGGTGTGCCAGGCGCAGGAAAAACACTTGTCGGACTGGAGGTTGCTGTTCGGCAGACGTATCAGGGACACGATAAGCCTGTGGACGATGAAGGCGCTGTTTATTTATCAGGTAATGGTCCTTTGGTTGCTGTTTTAACAGAGGCACTGGCTAAGGATAATTATGAAAAATGCAAAGCAAGGAAAGAAAGTAAAAAAATAACCGATTCACGCCGTGAAGTCGGTAAGTTCATCAATATGATACACCGCTATCGTGACAATATGCTTGCCAAAATCAAAAATCCTGTTGAGAATGGTGTGCTTGAAATTGATCCTGAGCAAGCTGTTAAAATGGCGGAATCCGGTTACGGTGAGGTTGAACACGTAGCGATATTTGACGAGGCCCAGCGCTCATGGACGCATAAACGTCTTGCAGAGTACCTAAAGCGTGGCGGAACCTACGGAAACAAACTGAAAGTTCCGAATTTCCCGATGTCAGAAGCCG
>SFMO01000090.1 GCA_004554385.1 Ruminococcus flavefaciens | reverse complement strand
GAGTATCGCAGGATTTGATTTAACCCCACGATAATATTATAGCAAATTTCGGAGCTATCTGTCTATTCGCAGGGCGCATGAACTTTGTGCGCCATTAGAGTTTTCGAGTTCGTCAAGTTGTTATGGGGAAAATGAAAAAAGCTGCGGAGCGGAGTTCGCTCACACAGCTTGTGGGGATATTCAGTTTTTAGTTTGTAAGTTTTAATACTCTTGCCTCCCAAGAAGTACGAGCAACAAGATATTCATGATTAGGATACTGTTCTATCTCATATACAGTCCAGACCCCATCTGTTGTTTTACAGACCACTTTCCATGTTTCTTTATATGGTTGTATTTCGGTATAGCTGGTTTCCTCATATACCTTACCGTCAAAGCTAAGTTTATTGCCAGTATACTCTGCTCGTCTTAGATTACTATCTCTTATTCGCAGACCTAATATAACACCTATTATGACCAGTATTATAATTGACAAGATAATTGTAACCTTCTTCTTTTTAGTCATAGTACACCCCGATTATTTGAAATGATAAATATTGGCAAGCCGAGTGCTTACTCTCACTTCTACATTATACCATTCTGTCCCCCAAAAATCAATATCTACTTTCATCAAACTGCCGCCCAGACTGCGCAATAACTGCGCCGTACCAGTTTAGAATATTGACACCGATGATGATTGAGAGCATCACGCAGGAGCGTGAGCGAGTATGACCGCCGACCAATGCGGCGGAGATGATAAGTCGCATAGCTCCAAATTCGCTGACGGAGCATCGAAAGCCTGCGAGATACAGAGATACAGCAGGCAGAAAACTGCGCGACAGCGCAACAAAAATAGCAAGCATTGTATTTTGCGCCGCATACGGACGAAAATACATCTGCTTGTTGGGGACACCCCAAGCCCCGAAAAAAGACCGCACAGCGGTCATAGAAAATCGGCTGACGCCGAAATAGAGATAAAGGAGACACTACTATGAATACCGAAAAGAAAAAGCGTGGCAGACCGCGCAAGCAGAAGTTTTTTGAAAACTCAGGCATGAGCTACGAGGGAGCTATCAACAACGCTCTGGACAAAAAGCTTGCTGCCGAGCTTGACGATACCCTTGCACACAAGTCTGAGGGCGAACTTACCGATGATGAACGCAAGTACCTGAAACGCAAGAGGGAGAAGAAGTCTTACACGCTGAATGTACGCTTCACGGAATCCGAAATGCAGGATATACTTGCGAAGTGCGATCATTACGGGTACAAAAACAAAACGGAGTATATCCGTGACTGCGTTCGTGCGAGGGTTGACCTTGCTCCCGACAGCGGTGGACTTGCCGAGGTCAACAAGGCTATGAAACGCATCGGCACGAACATCAATCAGATTGCTGTCCGCCTGCACAGCACAGGCAACTTTTACGCAGACGATATGACCGAAATCAAGAAAGGAGTCGGAGAGATTTGGCGGTTACTTCTATCCATAGCATCAAAGCAACAGTCGGCGCAGCAATCGCTTACATCACAGACGGAGATAAGACCGTCAACGGCGTATATGTCAGTTCTTATGCTTGCAGAGCCGACAGCGCAGGGGCAAGCGAAGATTTCCGAGCTGTCCGAGACAGAGGAACAGGGCGAACAAAAATCCTTGCATACCACCTGATACAGAGCTTTGCTCCCGGTGAAGTTACACCTGAACAGGCTATGCAGATCGGTGAAGAACTTTGTGACCGCTATCTTAAAGGTGATTATCAGTATGTGCTTGCCGTTCACAGCGACCGCCAGCATATCCATACACACATCATCTTCAATAATACCAATCTGTATAACGGACTGAGCTTCACCACCGAGCATAATCAGGGTAAAAAGACTGAACGTGCTTGGGCAGAACTCAGGCAATTATCGGACGAGATATGCACCGAACACGGCATATCTGTTATCTCCGAGCCTGAAAAGGGACATGGGGTATCTCACTTTGAGAGGGATATGCAGAAAGAGGGCAAGTCGTGGAAAGAAAAGCTCCGTATCCGTATTGCAGAGGTCATGCTTTACAGCCATGACTTCAAGGACTTTCTTGAAAAGTGCAGTGAGTGCGGTATTGAATATGTGTATAAGCCGAGCAATAAGGTCAAGTTGAAATTCAGACTATCAGGTGACGGTCAACAGAAGTTTACAAGAGCCGACACTCTGGGCGCAGACTTCACCCCCGAACGTATCACCGAGCAGATAGCAGAGATACAGGAAAAGCTGTCAGCGGCGAATGTCACTCCCGATATGATTATCGAACCGCCGAAGCCTGTTGTTCCAAAGACCGAGCCGAAGCAGACACAGACAGTCACCGCACCGACAAAGCCGAAACAATCTGCCGAGCCTAATACTATCACAGAAAAGAGTGAAACCGCAAGGAGGAAAGCTGCTGCGGAACAGGTTGAGAAGTTCTTTGCAGCCCGACGAGCAAGACGGCAGGCACAGCTTGATAAGCTTAACGCATCTGCTATCAATCCGAAGCCTGAACCGTCTGCCCCGACACCACAGCCCACACCTACGGAGAGTAAAGCACCTGAAAAGAAAGAAGATGTATGGGCAGAGATCAGGGGTATGCGTGACAGCGACGAGATTATTGCAGAGCTTGAAGCCGTTGGCATCATGTCTTTAAGCGAGTTTGGCGGATTCATGCACAATATCCATTCGCCCGAAGATCACACCGATGAAG
>SFMO01000089.1 GCA_004554385.1 Ruminococcus flavefaciens | reverse complement strand
GTTCCTCCGCTCGGCGGCATGATTCCTGCGAGTATCGACAGAATGCTCGTCTTGCCGCAGCCCGACGGTCCGACGAGCGCAGTGAATTTTCCGCGCTCGAATTCGGCGCTGATATCGTCTATCGCAAGCGTTTCCGCATGCGGTTCATGATAAATTAGACGCACGTTTTCAAGCTGTGCTATTGGATTACTCATACTCCCTCCGCTATTTTTCTCTATGGTACAAGGTATTCAGCTTTCACGGGCAGGGTGCGCGTTCTTTGCTATCAAAAAAGGGGCTGTTGCGTTAAGCCCCAATAAAAGCAAGACCGGGCGACCGTAATGGTTGCCCGGTTTGCTGCTTTCGTGTATAATTAATTTGCGAAAAACATACGGAAAGCAGGTAAATTGTACAATGAAAACTCGCGGAAATCAAGTAGTAATGCCTCTGAATGTTGCGAAAATGATCGAGAAAAGCGATCAGGTGTTCAAAATGGCGGAGATATTGGACGGATTGGACTATCGGAAGCTCCGTTCGACATACAGGAGGCATTGGCGAAGCGTCGCTCCGGAGATAATGTTCTCCATAATCGTCTTCGCAAATATGAAAGGTATCTTTTCGAGCAGAGGTATAGAGGAAGCCTGTAAGACCGATATCCGGTTCATGTGGCTATTGCAGTATCATAAAGCGCCGGATCATACGACGATATCGAGATTTCTTGAAAACAACATGTCAGGGTGCGCTGAAGACCTGTTCTGTCAGCTGGTCGAAAAGCTTGCGGAGATGGGCGAGATAGACTTTGAAGCTTTGTTCGTCGATGGGACGAAGATAGAAGCCAATGCGAACAGATACACCTTTGTATGGGCAAAGTCGGTCGAAAAGAGACTTAAAAAGCTCAACGAGCGGGCAGAGAAGGAACTGCCGCCGATCAGGGCGAAATACGGTCTTGCGGAATGGCTCGGCCTTGAAAGCACGATAAGCGAGCTCAAGTCCTTTGCCGGCATACAGCGGATCGAATTCGTTCACGGAAAAGGAAGACGCAAGACACAGCTGCAAAGGGATTGCGAAAGGCTTGAAGAGCTCTTAAACAAAGGAAACGAATACATGGAAATGCTTCGTATATGCGGCAAAAGGAAGAGCTATTCCAAGACCGATCCCGAAGCGACCTTCATGCGGATGAAGGAAGATCACATGGGGAACGGGCAGTTGAAGCCCGGATACAATCTGCAGATAGGAGTGAGCGGAGAATACATAGCGGGATTGAGCTTATTCCCCAATCCAACGGATACAACGACGCTGATACCGTTCCTTGAAAGGATGAAGGCAAAGCTCAACAGGAGCTTCAGCGATATAGTCGCGGACATGGGATACGCGAGCGAGGAGAACTACACCTATCTTGAAGAGAACGGTCAGAACGCCTACATCAAGCCCGCAGACCATGAGGTAAAGAAATCAAGGAAGTACAAGAACAATATCTTCCACAAGGACAACATGCCGTATGACGAAGAGAACGATCGCTTCACCTGTCCTAACGGTAAGCATCTGATACATTCATATGACAGGGATATAAAGACCGATAACGGCTTTACGGTCAGGAAGAGCTACTATGTATGCGAGAGCTGCGCCGGGTGTCCTTACAGGGAAAAGTGCTTTAAGGGACAATACGACAACCGAAAGATAGAGCTCTCCAAAACAATGCGCCGCCAAAAGGAAGCAGCCGAGGAACGTATCTCCACGGAAAGAGGCATACTTCTCCGCGTGAACCGATCCATACAGGTCGAGGGAGTTTTCGGGGTGTTAAAGCAGGACTACGGCTTCAGGCGCTTCCTTACCCGTGGAAAAAAGAGCAATGAAACGCGGCTCTTTATCCTCGCCATTGCTTTTAACATCCAAAAGCTGTGCTCAAGGATCGCAAACGGACGGTTCGGGAAGGCACTCTTTGAGCTGAAAGCCGCCTGAAAGCGGCTCCCAAAAGCAAGAAAACACCTAAACCTCTGTTTGCTGTACCCAAAAACAGAGCAAACCCCCTTTAACCCCATTCATCTCACTGTATTAAGCAAAACTCCTCACTCAAATAAGCATATTTCGCGTAGGGAAAGAGGCTGTTGCCTGCAATTAACTTGCATTTGCAACAGCCCCTTGAAACTCAATATTTCGCTAACGTTCCTCTCGGAAATACGCCTGACCGAGGGATTCCGGGGGCTGATCCTCCTTGCGCTTTCTCATCGAGACGATGATAAGCACGATAATCGTCACGACATAGGGCAGCATGCAGAATATCTCCTGTGCGCGGCGGCTGAGCCCGGGGATGTAAAGGAATACCCAATAGAACAAGCCGAAGAGATACGAACCCCAGACGGAGCGCATGGGCTTCCATGTGGAGAAGATGACGAGCGCAACCGCAAGCCAGCCGAGGCGTTCGATATTGCCGTCATTCGCCCATGTGCCCTTGATATAGTCCATAACGTAGTAAAGACCGCCGAGTCCGCTGATGCCTGCGCCGATGCAGTTTGCGAGGTATTTATTCTTGGCTACATTGATGCCTGCTGCATCCGCAGTTGCTGCGGATTCGCCGACTGCGCGGAGGTTCAGACCCTTATTTGTCTTATTGAGGAAAATATGGAGGACTACGGCAAGAATGATGGCAAGATAGACCATGAAGCCGTAATTGAAAAGGAATTTATTGACGATATCCGGCAGAGGGAGGAAGCCGAGGATACGGGCGCGGTAGAGCTCGCTGGTAGCGGC
>SFMO01000088.1 GCA_004554385.1 Ruminococcus flavefaciens | reverse complement strand
TCACTGCACTCATCAAGTCCGTGCATAAGCTGAATATAAACGCATTCAGCACGTTCATGCTCCTCGCCGTCCGTGGACATCATAAGCTCAAGGAAATATGCTTTTGCTTCTTCATAGTCCGCCCAGACCTCACGTCTGCCGTTGCATATGGTAGTGACCTTGCGTGACTTCGGCATTGCCAATTCTGAGATTTTCAACATAGCTGTGACCTCCATAAGTTTTATTGTAGATACATTATATACCACATTAAACCAGGAGTCCAGCTCTGCGGAGAATCTGTAACTATTCTTGTGAAATGCGCAGCAATACCGACACATTCCCCGGTGCATAATAACGTGGGTGATAGTATTGCTTACCGGTGGCATACTATCAATAACAGATCATCAAATCAAATCTATCGGTTTCTGAATAAAATTTCACTGAATTACTATTCAGAAACTTGACAAGCGCAAAGCACTGTGGTATAATATCATTATACTGAAAAATCATTCAGAGAAAATATTTTCAGAAAAGATGTGATACTATGTTTATTGGCAGAGAAAAAGAACTCCGGCAGTTAAATGCCGAGCTTTCCTCATGGAAACGCAAAACGGCGGTGCTGGTCTACGGCAAGCGCAGAGTTGGAAAATCCACGCTTTTGAGTGAAGCTGCAAAGAGCTTTGAGGGTGTTGTCATCAACCATATGTGCGTGACAAGCACCTTTGAGGGCAATATGGAGCTGATTTATCAGAGCGTTTCGGAGGGGCTTGGACTGCCCAATATCCGGTTCGGCTCTCTCTTCGAGATGATGGATTACATGAAAACGCTGGACAAAAAGATACTTCTCATCATCGACGAATACCCCTACCTCAAGCAGACCAAAAAGAAGAACGAGGTCGATTCCTATATGCAGGCGGTCATCGACAAGCTGCCCGAAAATGTCAAACTGGTGCTCTGCGGTTCGTATATCACAGTGATGAAGGAACTGCTGGAAGAGGGCAACCCGCTGTTCGGACGGTTCTCGCTGATACAGCATATCCGTGATTTCGACTACCTTGACGCAGCGAAATTCTATCCCGATCTTTCTGTTCGTGACAAAGTCGCTTTCTATGCCGTATTCGGTGGAAGCCCCTATGTTCTGGAAAATCTGGATACAAGCCTGACCATTTGCGAGAACATCGAGCGTCTGCTTCTGCCCGAATCTGGTCTGATGCGGTCACATATTGAGAATGTCATGCTCAAAGAGATACAGAAGACCTTTGACGCACGGATTCTGGAGATACTCGGCAACGGCAAGAAGCGTTACAGCGAGATACGGGACAAAATAGCGAACAGCGAGACAGGGCTGCTCGACAAGCAGTTGAAAATTTTGCTCGACATGGAGACCATTCAGAAGACCGAGCCCATCAATCGCCGAAACGATAAGAAAAAGCAGTTCTATGAGATCGTGGATAATCTGATGCGGTTCTATTTCACATTCATTTTCGGCAAGGCGGGAACGATCGCCCGTATCGGTGAGGAGCAGTTCTACAACCGAAATATTGATGCTGTACTGGAGCAATTCGTCAGCAGACGGCTTGAAGGCATCGCCCTGCAATACTTCCACATAGCTGCTATGCTGGGCAAATACCCTGATATCGACGATTTCGGCAGTTATTGGTACGATGACCCTGCCACCAAAACCAACGGCGAATTTGACTGCGTGATACGGCGTGGGGAGCAGTATGATTTCTACGAATGCAAATATTTCGACCGACCTATGACGCTCGAAGAATGCCATCAGGAAAAGGAACAGCTTGACAGCATCAAAGGCATCACTGTGTCGGGCGTGGGATTTGTCTGCACGGGAGGATTTGATTTTGAGGGTGCTGAGGGATTCACACTCATTGACGGAAAAGTACTGTACTTCAACGAATGAAAAAGCCGCCGCTCAGGACGAACCTGAACGGCGGTTTATGATTCTTGTCATCCGATTTTGTCATCCGTCTTGTCATCCACTTAGAATTTAGGGTGACAAATGGGTGACAAATCGCATTTTTGAGCTGTTTGGTAAATTTTGTTAAATTTCTGAAATTCAGAAAACCACGTATTTTAGCCCTTCATAGCCTCTTCAACCGCAACTGCACAAGCAACAGTAGCGCCAACCATCGGGTTGTTGCCCATGCCGATGAGACCCATCATCTCAACGTGAGCAGGAACAGAAGATGAACCTGCGAACTGAGCGTCAGAGTGCATACGGCCCATAGTATCTGTCATACCGTAGGAAGCAGGACCTGCAGCCATGTTGTCTGGGTGGAGAGTACGTCCTGTACCGCCGCCTGAAGCAACAGAGAAGTACTTCTTGCCAGCGTCTGTGCGCTCCTTCTTGTAAGTACCTGCAACAGGGTGCTGGAAACGAGTCGGGTTAGTTGAGTTACCTGTGATAGAAACGTCAACATTTTCCTTCCACATGATAGCAACGCCTTCTCTTACGTCGTTAGCGCCGTAGCAGTTAACCTTAGCGCGGAGGCCGTTTGAGTAAGCCTTGCGGAATACTTCCTTAACTTCGCCTGTAGCATAGTCCATTTCAGTTTCAACATATGTGAAGCCATTGATACGAGCGATGATCTGAGCTGCGTCCTTGCCGAGACCGTTGAGGATAACGCGGAGGGGCTTCTGACGAACCTTGTTAGCCTTCTCAGCGATACCGATAGCACCCTCAGCAGCAGCGAATGACTCGTGGCCTGCGAGGAATGCGAAGCACTCTGTGTCTTCCTCAAGGAGCATCTTGCCGAGGTTACCGTGGCCGAGACCAACCTTACGCTGGTCAGCAACAGAACCGGGGATACAGAAAGCCTGGAGGCCCTCACCGATAGCAGCAGCAGCGTCAGCAGCTCTCTTGCAGCCCTTCTTTATAGCGATAGCGCAGCCTACAGTGTAAGCCCACTTAGCGTTTTCAAAACAGATAGGCTGGATACCCTCTACGAGCTTGTAGATGTCGAGTCCCTTAGCCTTGCAAACCTCAGCACACTCTTCGATAGAGCTGATGCCGTATTCTTTAAGAACAGCGAGGATCTGCTTCTCGCGTCTCTCATATGATTCAAATAAAGCCATTTTACAAGTCCTCCTTAGTCTTTTCTCGGATCAACGATCTTAACAGCGTCAGCAACTCTGCCGTACTGGCCCTGAGCCTTTTCAAAAGCAGTGTTAGCGTCATCTCCGGCCTTGATGAAGTCCATCATCTTACCAAAGTTGATAAACTTGTAGCCGATGATCTCGTTGTCCTCGTTAAGAGCGAGACCTGTAATATAACCGTCTGTGAGTTCGAGGTAGCGTGGTCCCTTCTTGAGAGTACCGTATGTAGTACCGATCTGTGAACGGAGGCCCTTACCGAGGTCCTCAAGACCAGCGCCTACTACGAGACCGTCCTCAGAGAAAGCAGACTGTGAACGACCGTAAACGATCTGGAGGAAGAGCTCTCTCATAGCTGTGTTTATAGCGTCACAAACGAGGTCTGTATTAAGAGCTTCAAGAATAGTTCTGCCAGGGAGGATCTCAGCAGCCATAGCAGCAGAGTGTGTCATACCTGAGCAGCCGATAGTCTCAACGAGAGCCTCCTGGATAACTCCTTCCTTTACATTGAGTGTGAGCTTGCAGGTACCCTGCTGAGGTGCACACCAACCGATACCGTGTGTAAATCCGGAAATATCCTTGATCTCCTTAGCCTTTACCCACTTTGCCTCCTCAGGAATGGGAGCAGCGCCGTGAGCAACGCCCTGTGCGATTGGGCACATTGTTTCAACTTCGTGCGAATAAATCATTATAAATACTCCTTTCGGTTTTTAGGAAGCCCGTTATTGACCGCAGAAACGCGGCAATATTCTGTCCTTGCGGGCATTCTGCACAGATATTGTGTGAAGATATCCTATAGGGTGCAGAACATACCTACATATAATAATACGACTTTTTTGCATTAAAATCAAGTCTTTTTTGCAAAAAACTTTTATGAACGTGAGGAAATATACGAAAATAACCGAAAAGCCGCTGATTTTCGTGTTAAAAAAATAACACTCCCGTTTTCCCTTGATTTTTCATTCAAAATGCGGTATAATGAAAATCATAATTTCGAGCTGAGCCAGCTCGACCGCTTGCCACGTTGTCGCTCGTAAACTCGCTTAATAATATAAGAAATGATATTTGTACATCGCTTACAGCGCGATAAGTACGCCGAGCCCATGAACGGGATTCCAAAGGGACTGTGT
>SFMO01000087.1 GCA_004554385.1 Ruminococcus flavefaciens | reverse complement strand
GCGAGATCATCAATATGACCGGTGAGTCATACCGCCTCTCGCACCGCCAATCCATCACGCATTAGCCTTGTATACTTTGTGGCGAACGGCTTGTATATTTTCTGGCGGAAAATTGTATGTTTTACTTGACTTTTTACAAGCCTATATGAGAACTGCTGCGGCGCTTTTTAATGTCTAAAAAAGTACACTTTATTGCACACCTTGAAAACAGGCAAAAAAGTGTACATAAAAGTCCTGTTTTGACTTTTGAGACGTTCCGAAAGTAAGAACCACTTTTGGGGACAGTAAGGAGAAGAACTATGGGCAGAATAGGATATATTAGGGTATCAACGGAACATCAGGAGACAGCTCGTCAGGAAGCTCTAATGAAGCAATATCAGGTCGAGCGTATCTTTGCCGAGAAGATGTCCGGTAAAAATGCTGACCGTCCCGAGTTGAAAGCAATGTTGGAATACGTCCGCGAGGGTGATACGTTATATATCGAAAGCATCAGTAGGCTTGGAAGATCCACCAGAGATCTGCTCAACATAATCGATGTACTTCAGCGGAAACAGGTTACTCTTGTCAGCAGTAAGGAGAACATCGATACCAACACTCCGCAGGGACGATTCGTTCTGTCGATATTTGCGGCGCTCTCAGAGCTTGAACGTGAACAAACCCTACAGAGACAGCGTGAAGGTATCGCCATCGCCAAGTCTCAGGGTAAGTATAAAGGTCGGCAGCCTCTACCTATCGACTGGATAAAGTTCGGTCAGCTGTATCAGCAGTGGAAGTCTGGTACTATTACTGCTGTATGGTTTCAGAAAGAGATGGGCCTGCGTGCCAACACATTTTACCGCAGGCTCAAAGAATACGAAAGAAAGTATACATAAATGAGACGGAGCCGGTAATAACCGGCTCCAATCATCTTTCAATAGCGTATCGTTTTTATTTGCAATATTGCAAAAGCCTAAAAACAACTTATATGACACATTTTTTTGCTATTTCAATAGACCGTGGTCTATTGAAATAATATAGTCACATTATATATTGACAAGTGTTTAGACTTCTGATATTATAAGAATAACGACATGATTCCAAATACGTCACACGTTGAGTGCGCAGTTTTGATGTCAAAAGAGACAAAATAATACAGAAAGGAATAATCTTAGTTATGGATGAAAAAAGTTTAAGATGGAACAGATTTATTGATGAAGTATGTGATCGTGAGATGGACACATTATCCGAATTACAACAGAAAGCCGTTCTTTGTTTTTGGTATGATACTGAAATGAACAGCGGCGGACACAGTGGTTACTTTGATTGTTATCCGGATACAGATCCGCAGGCTTTATATGATGCAATTCTTTTTATAGGTTACAAAGAGATTGCTGACAATTATAAAAAAGCACTTACAGAAGAAGAGGAAGAAAATGGTTGGGTTGATACAGATGACGCTTATTATGAGTTTTCGCCCTCTCTTTGTGAATGCCTCAGTGAATTTGTTGAAAATCATAAAGATGTAATATTTCTTTGATTTCTGTATGCGGAAACAGGTAAAAGGGCAAAATCACGTACACGGCACATTTGACAACCAATCCGCACACTTTGATTTTTGACAACCAAATCACGCACTCGATTTAGGGTGCGTGAAACTGCTTTTTATGATTTTTCAGTGTGTGGATTGAATGTCGCACTGAAAAACAGCGTAAAATCGCAAAAAACGGGCTAATCAAAAATTGCAATTCGGGTGATTGCAAAATAACGTTGAGTGTGTGGAATGGTTGTCGAAAAAAGTATAAAGAACAGGAGTCAGAAAAATGCTTAGGCTTAGACCATTTAGAAAGAATGATGCAAAAACAATTATTACATGGACAAACAAAAAGGAAGAATTCTATAAGTGGTCAGCCGGAATTCTGGGTGAATATCCTGTTACTGAAAAACGCTTGCTTGAAGCAACATCAGGCAAAGAAGATAACGACAGGTATTTCCCGTTTACTGCTTTTGATGAAAATGGGCTTGTCGGCTTCTTTACTGCAAGAGTACGTCCTGAAGAAGATGATAAAAAGCTCCGTTTCGGATATGTGATTGTCAATCCTTCAAAAAGAGGAACGGGCTATGGAAAACAGATGATTACGCTCGGTTTGAAATTTGCATTTGAGATATATGGAGCTGATTCTGTCAGCCTTGGTGTCTTTGAAAACAACAAGCAGGCATATTATTGCTATAAAAGCGTAGGATTTGAAGAAAACGGAGTGCGGGAGGAATATAATCTGTGCGGTGAAACATGGATTGATATTGATTTGGAAATAAAAAAAGAGACATATTTCGCAAAGGAAAAACAGCATGACTGAATCACCGGTGATGCGGGGGTACAGAAAGGAACAGAAAAATGGGTAAAAAGTTTCATCTGAATGGCTATAGATATTCCAGACCGAATACAAACCGCAATAAAGAGGGCAATATCGTTTTGATCAGTGCGTTCTCTGTCGGTCCCGCTGAGGTACACCAATGGGGCTTAAATGCCTACGGACAGCCGTACAGACTGGATGACTATATCGATGAGAACTCAAGATCTGAAAACATTATCTCAAGAAGCGAGCTGGTAGGAGAGCTTCATAGGCTTATCAGCCGCTGTCAGTCGGAGGGGTATCCGGACTGGGCAGCAGCTTATCAAAATGCGCTTCTCTGGCTGAATAACCACTGATACAAATCCCCGCACCACTGAATCACCAGTGATACGGGGATTGCTCTATCTATTCACTTTTCAATGCTTATCGTCACACCGGACTTGAACCGGAATTTCTAAAAGAACATTGTAACTTTGATTCAAAACTCATAAAGGACGGTATAATTATGAAAAACAAACTCTTTGACCTTGCGGCAAAACGCCGTTCGGTAAGGCGATACACAAATGAACATATCTCCGATGAAGTGCTGAATGAGATCATGAAGGTGGCACTCGCTGCTCCCTGTTCCTTCGGTCACAGACCTGTTGAGTTCGTAATCGTTAGGGATAAGATAAGAGGGCTTGCGGAGTGCAAAAGTCTCGGCGGTTCGCAGATCATTGGTGCTGACGCTGTTATCGTTGTCATGGTGAAGCTCGACAGAGGCGAGTTCTGGATTGAGGACGGTGCTATCGCTTCTTCCTACATTCTGCTTGCTGCCGAGCAGTATGACCTCGGTGCTTGCTGGGTGCATATCCGCAACAGGACGGGAAAATGCAAGTCCTCTGATGAAGAAATCCGCAAACTGCTCGGTGTGCCGGACGGTTATGCTGTCCTGAACCTGATTGCACTCGGCGGCAAGGGCGAAATTAAGCGTGGCTATACTGAAAAAGACTTTGATTTTGGCAAAGTTCACTATGAAAAATATTGATAACGAAAGGACGGCTCAACTGAACCGTCCTTTTTCCGTTATTTCTATTTTCACTTTTCAATGCTGATCGTCACGCCGGACTTGAACTGGAACTCCATATAGTCGGAGTGGAAGCAATAAATTTATTACTTACAAAAACAACAGCTCCCTTGCGGGAGCTGGATTCTTTAATAGCTTTGTACCACCAATAAATTTCGTGTGATTTTCGTGTGATTTTTTACTGTAAAACAGTCACACGAATCTGCAAAAATGCATTTAAAACTGTTTTCTACAGGCATGAGAAAAGCCTGTATTTCGGTGTTTTCCTCGAAATACAGGCTTCTTTAAAAGAGCGGACAGAGAGGGATTCGAACCCTCGATACGCTATTAACGTATACACGAGTTCCAGTCGTGCGCCTTAGACCAGCTCAGCCATCTGTCCATACTTTGGTGCGAGTAATGGGACTTGAACCCATACGTCTCTCGACACACGCCCCTCAAACGTGCCTGTCTGCCTATTCCAGCACACTCGCAAAGTACTTTAATATTATACAGCAAATCTTTATAAAAGTCAATAGGCTTCGATATATATTTATTATATTACAAAATAAAGTGTTTCATATAATAAAATATGCAAAATAAACTCAAAGACTGATAAATGGAATTGATGATACACAATTAATCCTGATTTTCGACATTTTACGCTAAAAATACCCCTTGAAAATGTTATAGATGTGATGTAAAATGTTGTTTGTAGATTAAAGAAAAGGAGTAAAACCATGGAAAACAAAAGAATCAAAGTATTGATCGGTGACGATTCAGCATCAAACGGAGTAAAAGTCGCAGCAACACTCATGGAAAATGATATGATAGCATATACCAGAAAGAAAACCGGTAAAGCTATACTTGATTCCATAATAAACGATACCCCTGATGTTGTTATCCTCGATCTCACACTACAGGACACCGACGCGATATGCATCATGGAGCATGTCAAAGGAACTCTTGTTAAAGTACCTGCGTTCATTGTTATATCAGAGATAAATAACAGTTTTATTGAACGTCAGGTCATTGAGAGCGGAGCCTCATATTTTCTCACAAGGCCTTACGAAGTCAAAGCACTGCCTTCGATCATCAAATCTGTCTGCAATATCACGCATATATCGCAGTACTCAGACACTGAGATAATGGTCACAGAGATCATACAGAAGCTTGGTGTACCTGCTCATATCAAGGGCTATCACTATCTGCGTACAGCTATACTCAGCGCCATTGACAACAGTAAGCTTATGGAATGTGTTACAAAGCTTCTGTATCCTTGTGTCGCACAGAAATACGACACCACATCATCTCGCGTTGAAAGGGCTATACGCCACGCTATTGAAATAGCATGGGACAGAGGCAATTCCGATATTATCAACAGCTTCTTCGGATATACCATCGATAATTACCGCGGACGTCCTACAAACTCTGAATTCATTGCTCTTATCACCGATAAAATAAGACTGAAAATGAAATCCGCATAATCAAAGTATTCGGTCACAGTATCATATACTGTGACCGTTTTATTCTGAGCAAAGCCCTCTGTGTGCATCACAAAGGGCTTTTTATATTTATCTCTTTACGAAATACTCCTCATACCATACAAGGAAGGTGTAAATTGTCCAGACCTTGCGCCAGTTATCCGAGTTTCCGCCGACATAGTCCTTATATATAGCGTTTATCTCGTCTAAATCGAAGAACTGTGCAGCCATATCGCTGTTGAACTTGGCACGTACATCAGCGTTATATCGTTCGTCAGCAAGCCAGATCCTTACCGGAACGATGAAGCCAAGCTTCTTTCTGAAGGCGATCTCCTCGGGAAGAACCTTTGCAGCAGCTGTTCTGAAAGCTACCTTATTCTGCTCCTCGTTTACCTTATACCTTGAAGGCATACGGGAAGCGATGTCAAAGATCCTTCTGTCTGTAAGAGGCATACGTATCTCAAGACCGCAGGCTGTACTCATCTTATCCACGTTGAGATAGATATCACCCTCCAGCCAGATCTGTATATCGACATCTGACATTTTAGTAAGAGGATCAAGTCCCTCTGTCTCGTCATAGATGTACTTCACAAGATTAATAGGAAGCACATTTGGATCGTAATGCTTGAGTATCTTCTGCTTCTCCTCTTCCTTCATAATGTTGGTATTGCCAACATAGAAGGTCTTGAGGTTATCTCCGTAGCGCTCGGCATTGCGGTACATATTATATCCGCCGAAGAACTCATCAGCTCCCTCGCCTGAATAGCAAAGCTTTGTATGCTCGGCAGTTGCCTTGCATCCGAGAGTGAAAACGATAGCTGAAGCATCGCCGAGAGGCTGCTCCATATTGTACATTACGAAGGGAACGATGTCGAAGAAGTCCTTTGGCTGAATATTTGCAACACAGTGCTCTACATTAAGGAGCTCAGCTGTCTTTGCAGCAACACGTGACTCGTCGAATCTCTCCTCGTCATATCCGCATGAGTCTGCTCGCTTTGCGTCACTCATTGCAAGCACATATGATGAGTCAACACCGCCTGAGAGGAAGGATTCAGCGATCTCGTCCTCATCCTTGACCTCAGGGAATATCTTTGTGAGAGTATCGTGTATCTCGTCAGCCCATTCCTCAAGAGACTTGCTTTCATCGGGATTGAAGGTTGGAGTCCAGTAGCGCTGAACTGTCAGCTTTCCGCCTTCAAACTCAAGCCAGTGTCCCGGCATGAGCTTCTTAACGCCCTTGAAAAATGTATCCTCGCCTGCAACATATGTCAGAGTCATGTATATCTGGAGCATATCTTTGTTAAGCTCCTTCACAAAGCCCTCCTGACCGATGATCTTACTGATATTTGTTCCGCAGAGGAGCTTGTTATCAGCGGTTATGTAATAGTAAAAAGGCTTTGTACCGAAATGATCTCTAAGGCAGAAATATTTGTCCTTCTCAGTATCATAGAGCGCAAATGCGAACATTCCGTAGAAATGGTCAGCCATTTCCCTGCCCCACTTCTCGTACGCCTTGACAATAATCGCCTTTTCGCGCTCCTCACGTGAAAGGGTATTATCTATGCCCAGCTCGCTGCAAAGCTCTCTCCAGTTTCTTATATGACCTCTGTAATCGCATATATTGATCAATTTTATTCACCTCGTAATGTGTTGCTTATATTTCTTCGTAGATAAGTGGACGGTTCATAAGTGCGCCAAGTGCATGTCTTACATCTCCGCCGTTGAAAAGCACCTCGTTAAGCTGCTCTGTTATAGGGAGCTCTACTCCAAGTCTTTTTGCAAGATCATAAGCCGCCTTGCAGCAGAAGTAGCCCTCAACTGTTCCGACACGCTCCACAGCCTCCTCAGGAGATACCCCCTGACCGATAAGTATGCCTGCACGTCTGTTTCGGCTGTGCATACTCGTACATGTAACGATCAGATCGCCGATACCTGTCAGTCCGCTGAAGGTTATGGGATCAGCGCCTGCTGCCTTTCCGAGGCGGGCTATCTCATGGATGCCGCGTGTCATAAGTGCAGCCTTGGTGTTGTCACCGTAGCCCAGACCATCGCATATACCAACACAGAGAGCAATGATATTCTTCAGGGCACCGCCGATCTCACAGCCCTTAACGTCGTCGTTAAGGTATATTCTCATAAAATCGTTCCCGAATTCGCGCTGAACGTACTCAGCAGCGTCATGGTTCACTGATGCAGCCACAACTGTTGTTGGAACGCATCTTGCAACCTCTTCAGCGTGGGAAGGTCCTGAGAGAACCACCATTTTCTTAGTAGGTATCTCCTCAAGTATTACCTCACTGAGAGTTTTTAGGCTGCCCTCCTCAAGACCCTTTCCCGTATTGACAATGACCATATGGTCGTCGCAGTACGGTTCAGCTTCCTTAGCGACACTGCGGACAAATGATGAAGGGATACCGAAAACCAGCATATCACAGCCCCTGATACAGGATATATCACTTGTCATTGCGATTTTTTCGGATATGGGCACTCCGGGGAGCTTCTGAACATGTTCTCCGTGAGAGCGTATATCATCTATTTCCGACTGAAATTTTGACCACACTGTAACATCATGCTTTCCGCAATGTTCAGCCATTATCGCAAGTGCAAGACCAAAACCGCCTGAGCCGAGTATAACTATTTTTGCCATAGAAGATCACTCCTTATGCTAAATCATTCTCTGCCTATATCTATGGTTTTGAATGTGAATTTATTCTCATTTCCGTCAATAAGTCTCTGAATATTTGAACGATGCATCCAGATGACCATTGCTGCCATAGGCAGTGAAAGGACCATATACAATAAGCTTCTTCCGAAATTGTAGCCGTCCACTATCCATGACATCAGCAGTGTTGCCAGAGGACAGTACGCTGATGAGATTATGGAAGCAAGTGATACATACTTGGATATAGCCAGAATCACAACAAAAATAGCCAGAAGCGCAAGAAACACCTTGTAGTCGACAGCTAAAAACGAAGCCGCACCGACAAGCACTCCCTTTCCGCCCTTGAATCCGTAGTACAGTGGGAAAACATGACCGATTATAGCAAAGAAGCCTGCTATATAACCGATATAATGAGTATCATTTCCCGGAAGCAGTCCTGCATGGAGAAGGTGACACAAGCCCCTTGCAAGGAAAACAGCCACTACTCCCTTGAGAAGGTCTCCGATAAGGGTAAGGAGAGCACACTGCTTGCCTGCACATCTGAATGTATTGGTAAGACCTGCATTCTTACTGCCCATATCACGGATATCTCTGCCCGTCATCATTCTGACAACAATGATAGAGAAGTTTATACTGCCGAGAAAATAGCCAAGTCCTGCGGCAGCGATAATTGAAAAGAAAACCTTCATTATTTATCATTTCCTCCCCTCTCACGGACAATGAAACGCACGGGAGTGCCTTCAAGTCCGAATGTTGAGCGTATTTGATTTTCAATATATCTTCTGTAAGAGAAATGGAAGAGGTCTGCCCTGTTTACAAAGGTCACGAATGTAGGCGGCTTTGTAGAGGGCTGAGTCATATAATATATCTTCAGTCTTCTTCCCTTGTCCGAAGGCGGCTGAACTCTTGTTGTCGCATAAGCCAGAACATCGTTGAGCATACCTGTGGATATTCTCATGCTGTTCTGCTCGAATGTATACTTGATAAGCTCATAGAGCTTGTTGATGCGCTGACCTGTCTTTGCTGAGATAAACACAAACGGGACGTATGACATAAAGCTGAAGTCATTCTCAAGCTTGGTCCTGTACTCCTGCATTGTCTTGTCGTCCTTTTCGATGAGGTCCCATTTATTGACAGCTACCACGCAGGCTTTTCCCTGCTCATGGGCATATCCTGCCACCTTTGAGTCCTGATCTGTAAAGCCCTCTGAGGCGTCCAGCATTATAACGCAGACATCTGCACGGTCAACAGCCATATATGCACGTAAAACACTGTAGTGCTCTACCTTTTCGGTGACCTTTGACTTCTTGCGAATACCTGCTGTATCGATGAACACGAACTTTCCGAATTCATTCTCGATGACAGTATCCGTTGAATCACGGGTAGTACCTGCAATATCTGAAACGATAACTCTCTCCTCGCCTGCTATCTTGTTGATAAGCGAAGACTTTCCTGCATTAGGCTTTCCTATTACGGCTACCTTGATATGGTCCTCTCCGTAATCAGCCTCTTCACCGTCAGGAAGGCTCTCATACACTTTGTCCAGCATATCGCCTGTGCCGTGACCGTGAACCGAAGAAATAGGATACGGATCGCCAAGTCCGAGGTTATAGAACTCGTAGAGCTCCAGGGGAGGCTCTCCGAGATTATCAACTTTATTAACAGCAAGAACTATGGGCTTTCCGCTCTTGAGGAGCATCTGAGCCACTGCATAATCGTCAGCGGTAACTCCGCATTTTATATCTGTAACAAAAACAATAACATCAGCCTTTTCGATAGCAAGCTCTGACTGTCTTCTCATCTGGGCAAGGATAACATCATTGCTTTCAGGCTCGATACCGCCTGTATCCACCACCATGAACTCCTTGCCGCGCCACTCGCACTTGGAATAGATACGGTCACGGGTAACGCCCGGAGTATCCTCAACTATGGATAAGCGCTGTCCGATAAGCTTGTTGAAAAGCGTGGACTTTCCAACATTAGGACGTCCAACGACTGCAACTATCGGTAATGACATTGATTTGCTCTCCTTTCTCTCTTTACTTCATAACATATCTGAGTATCACTGCCAGCCATAAATGAGCAGGATAAAATATATAGAAAAACCACTTGGAAAACTTCGGGAATCTTCCCTTTTTTCCGTTGTAGAATACGGTCATAATGACATAGGCTGCCGCAAAATCAAAAAGATGCACAGCCGAGACCTCTGCTTCAATGGGGCTGAATCCGTCAAGGCAGTAGGGTATAAAGCTTATGAGCATATATACACCCCATACCGAGGCATACCATATCAGCCTTGCTTTGGGCTTTTCGCGGAAAATATGCAGTCCCAGCACAGTAAGAGGTCCGAAGACCATCCACTCGGAAACAAGCGCCGCTGTTACACCGCATATGAGCACGACCAAAGTGATTCTCTGCCAGAGCTTAAAGCGGCTGTCCCAT
The DNA here is from genome assembly GCA_004554385.1 of Ruminococcus flavefaciens. Taxonomy (GTDB): domain Bacteria; phylum Bacillota; class Clostridia; order Oscillospirales; family Ruminococcaceae; genus Ruminococcus; species Ruminococcus flavefaciens_T. Next base: position 40,419 of record SFMO01000087.1, on the reverse strand, counting down.
GCACAGAGAGTAAGCAGACTGAAAAACAGAGTGAACATAATATTCGCGCCCCACCAGCCTGTTATCGGTCCCCACAGTATTGTGAAGGGCACTTGTGTGATACAGGCAAAGATAAAAAGCCTTTGGGCATATTTCTTTACCGAGCGTGTATACTTATATCCATCTGCAACGAAAAAGAACATCACAGGCGGGGTGAGCAGACTAAGCTCAACGAATAATCTCTGCCAGAACGGAAGATACTCAAACAGACCGTCGGGAGGTGTATCTCCGACACTCAGCCACGCGAAAAGATGTCCCCAGAACATAAAAAAAATAATGATATACTTTATGACATCGCGTTTTATGACCTTGAGTCTGCTGTTATTATCCATATTTATCCCCCGTCAGTAGCTTATTCCCATTATCGCATCGAGCAGCTCATAGCCATCGCTGGGCGTTGTTCTTATCTCCACATTCAAAGCCTTCTCAACGTCATCGATGGTGAGATCGTCAAGAAAAACATCGGAATCGCGCCTTACCATTGCCTGAGACAGAAGAAGATTATCACCGAGATCATTGCCCTTTAGCTGAGCGATGAGATCCTGAGCGGTAATAAGACCTGTAACAGTGATGGTATCTCCGAAAAAGTCATTACGTATACGATAAACGTCGCATTTGAGCTGTGGGAACGCATCCTCAGCTTTCTTTGCGAGCATGTTTATTGTTCCGAAAGCAGAATAGCCTGTGGCGATGGACACATGGCGGTCACCGCCCTCCCATTCAGCAATTTCAAGGGCTTTTTCAAATTCATCGATAAGCGAGCGCAGCATTCCCACGCCGTTTTCGTACTGTGAAAAGTCCTCATAGGCTTCCATGGGCGGAAGCTCTCTTTCGGCGATCAGATAGAACTCGTCCGATGGGAAAACAGTCCTTGTACCGAATTTCTCGAGGAATATCTGCTGAAATTCTTCGATTATATCGATAGTTTCCCCTGCGCCCTTCTTGTCAAAGCCCACAAGCGGATAAAGCCCCTGCCTGAATTTGGTGACGCCTACAGGAACAACAGCCATACTTGTGATATTCGGCATAAGAGTTCCCAGGTCGGTAAGAGACCTTCTCAGCTCGTCGCCGTCATTGAGCCCCGGACAGCAAACGATCTGGCAATTGAGCTTGATGCCGTTTTCTGCAAGCTGCCAGATGAACTTCAGCTTCTCACCTGCAAAGCGGTTGTGCATCATCTTAACACGCAGCTCGGGATTGGTGGTATGGACAGAAACATTGATATTAAGCTTCATTTCAATTATTCTGTCAATATCCTCCTGTTTCATATTGGTGAGGGTGACATAGTTTCCCTGCAAAAAAGAAAGACGCGCGTCATCGTCCTTAAAGTAAAGAGTTTCTCTCATTCCCGGCGGCATCTGGTCTATAAAGCAGAACACGCATTTATTGCTGCATGACTGCTTCTGATCCATCAGGAAGGTCTCAAATTCAAGCCCCAGGTCATCATACTCGTCCTTATTGATATTTATAGTCAAAGGAACGCCTTCGCGTTCGATTTCAAGTGTTACATCGGTATCTGCAGCATAATACATATAGTCAAGGACATCTTTTATGCCATGCCCGTTTATTTTAACGAGAACATCTCCCTGTTTTACTCCGAACTTATCTGACGGAGAGCCATGCATAACGCTGTTGATCTTAACCATAACAAAACTCCAAATACTTAAAAAGGAGAGAAGGATCACTCCTCCTCTCCTTCTCTTTTATCGGATCAAGCCGATTATTCAGCGTCGATCTTAAGGACCTCAACGCCCTTATAGAATCCGCAGTTTTTGCAAACCTTATGCGGAGCCTTATATGCGCCGCAGTTGTCGCACTTGGACATTGCGGGTGCTTCAAGCTTCCAAACAGCACTGCGTCTCTTATCACGTCTTGCCTTAGAAGTTTTTCTCTTCGGTACAGCCATTCTGGCACCTCCTTACAGAGCTTCACAGCTCATATTAATTAATATGATCGCACTGTGACTCATTCAGATCACATCCACAGACCATACAAAGCCCCTTGCAGTCTTCCCTGCAAAGCACCTTGGTAGGCAGGCTGAGCAGAATATCGTTCAGCGCAACTTCATTCAATTCAATGCTCTCGCCGTCCGCCACGATATAATCATCGTTATCCTCGTTGCTGACGGAAGGAACAACAATATGATCGAAAGAAAGGTCATAATCCTTTGAAAATTCCTTCAGACATCTGTCACAGGTGTGAAAAAGCCTGAAAACAGCGGAATAGTCAAGATAGACCACACCTGCCCTGTTATAGAATTTTCCGTTGAGACTGACAGCCGAACCAAATGAAAAGCCTTTTATATCGCTGAATTCATCCGCGGCGATCTCATAGGAGAAATCTTTTTTCTCTCCGACAATATTGAATATCTGCTTTAAATTGATCTTCATACAACAATCCTTCAGAGCACTATAAGATATATTATACACCAAATGACTTTATCTGTCAATACTTCGGTGTAAAAAATTCATATTTTTTCGCAGGATCACTTAATGAACTGCTTCACGCTCTCAGGAAGCTCAGAATCATCAGCAGAAACTGTGAATACTACAGTAGCCTCTTCGCCTGTGAGCTTGTCGAGCTTCTCAAAGAGAGAGCCGAGAGCATTGAAATCTCTGCCAACTATCTTGAGGATACCGTCAACATAAACGTCCTTTATATCGTAGTTGCCTGCGAGCATACCTGCTACGAAGCCGTAGAAAGCATCTACTCCTTCGATGTCGAAGCTCTCAGTATCGCACCATCTTACTCTGAAGCTGATGGAACGTCTGATGTTATCGCCCTTTTCGATACATACGAGGTTGCCGTTTGTTGACTTTACAGCATCGTTGATCATGTCGATGAGTATCTTTGTCTTACCTGTACCCTTTTTACCTGTAATAAGTTTAATCATAATTTACTCCTTCCGTGCCTTGCGGCATTTGTGACGTATTATATTTTGTATTATGAGCTAAACAGACCGATCAGCCGAGCTTAGCTTCAAGAGCAGCCTTTGCGCCCTCATAACCTGGCTTGCCAAGGAGAGCGAACATATTTGACTTATAGCTTTCAACACCTGGCTGGTTGAAAGGATTTACACCAAGAACATAGCCTGAAATAGCGCAAGCCTTCTCGAAGAAGTAGATCATATAGCCTACATTTTCCTCTGTAGTATCGTCAAGCTCAAGGATAATGTTAGGAACACCGCCCTCTGTATGAGCGAGAACTGTACCCTCGAAAGCCTTTCTGTTAACTACTGACATATTCTGGTTTGTAAGGAAATTGAGTCCGTCAAGGTTCTCAGCATCGGGCTCGAGGAAGAGATCAGTCTTGGGCTTCTTGATGTCAACGACTGTCTCAAAGAGTATTCTTGCACCGTCCTGGATATACTGACCCATGGAGTGAAGATCTGTAGAGAAGACAGCTGCTGACGGGAATATACCCTTATTGTCCTTGCCCTCACTCTCGCCGAAGAGCTGCTTGTACCACTCAGACATCATTACAAAGCTGGGATCGTATGAAACGAGCATTTCAACGGACTTGCCCTTTCTGTAAAGGATATTTCTGAGTGCAGCATACTTATAGCAATCGTTGTTATCGAAATCAGCGCAGAAGTCAGCCTGTGCCTTAGCAGCGCCCTTCATAAGAGCGTCGATGTCGCAGCCTGCAACTGCAATAGGAAGAAGGCCAACAGCAGTAAGAACAGAGAATCTGCCGCCTACATCATCAGGGATAACGAATGTCTCATAGCCCTCAGCGTCAGAGAGATTCTTGAGAGTTCCTCTTGCCTTGTCAGTTGTAGCGAAGATACGGTTCTTAGCTTCTTCCTTGCCGTATTTATCCTCAACCATCTTCTTGAAGATTCTGAAAGCAAGAGCTGGCTCTGTAGTAGTACCCGACTTTGAGATAACGTTTACAGAGAAGTCCTTACCCTCACAGAGAGCAATGATCTCGTTAAGATAAGCAGGATTGATGCTGTTTCCTACGTAATAGATATCAGGTGTATCCTTCTTCATATTGTTGTAAAGAGGCGACTTGAGGAGCTCGATAGCTGCTCTTGCGCCGAGATATGAACCACCGATACCGATAACGATAAGGATGTCGGAATTTGCCTTGATCCTCTCGGCAGCAGCCTTGATACGTGCAAACTCTTCCTTATCATAGGCTGTAGGGAGTTCTACCCAGCCTAAAAAATCATTGCCCAGACCTGTCTTGCTGTGAAGTGACTGAGCAGCGGCTTCAACCTGAGCCTTGATACCAGTCAGCTCGTCAGCATTGACGAAGTCCTTCAAGTATTTGGTGTTGAGTTTTAAAGACATTAGAATTTACCTCCAATATGTATGAAAAGCCATACAAATATAATTTACCATCTTTATGATACTATATTTTTGGATTTTTTGCAAGTCCTTTGCGTAACAATTTCAACATTTGTGCATTTCCAACAATAACCAATTCACTTTTCTATGAATTTCTCCAACAGCTTACATAATATAAATTTGTAGCTGAGCTCGGAAACTCCGCTTTTTGTAAGCAATTCCGTTTCGTAGACAAGCATATCGTCATTGTAAAAAGCCGCACAGCCGATTGGTTGACCAATCCGTACAGGTGCTGTCAGATATTCGGGTATGACCACCCGTGCCCTCAGCTCTCCCGAGCCCTTCGGCACCGCAGCTTTCCCCTGTTCTCTCAGATATATCTCAACCGCCGATGCTGTACCGTTTTTTACCTTGACAGGAACGAGCATCTCATCGGGAAACATTGTAAATGTGACCTTATATCCGCTGAAACCGCCTTTAAGCAGCTTTTTTGCATTTCCCAGAGATATATCTTCATTTTCAGCACCGAGGACCACCGATACAAAAGTAGTTCCCTGCTCATTTCGTCCTCCCTCTGCAGCACAGAAGCCCGCTTCATCGGAATGGCATGCCTTGAAGCCGATATGCCTGTCATAAGTCCGTGTCAGAGTATTTTCACTGACAAGCTCTGTTTTTCCGTCCTTTACGAAGTCACGCCATGTTGAAAAATAAGGTGTCAGAAAGTCATGCTCCGCAAGCTCACAGCATATAACAGCCATGTCATATGCCGTCGTGTACTCATTTTCGGAATAATAGCCATAGGGCGATACGAACCATGTATCACGGAGGCCGAGGTCAAATGCCCTGCTGTTCATATCCATAACGAAGGCTTCTATGCTGCCCGATGAATTCTCGGCAAGCACGGTCATTGCGTCATTTGCATTGCCGATTATGACGCTTTTCAGAAGCTCATCTACAGTCATTTTATCGCCGCTTTCGAGCCATATAACAGCACCTTTTGTATTTGCGACGGATTCTGAAGCAGTAAGTTCATCATCAGCAGAGTACTTTCCGCTTTCAATATCCTCAGCTATGAGAAGTATCCCCATAAGCTTTGATAGATAGCCTGCATTCAGCCTTTTATCGGCATTTTTCTCATTCAGCACCGAACGTGTATCGGCTTCCATCAGAACATACGCCTCAGGCTCAGGCCCCTCATTACGTGCAGCTCCCATAAAAACCGCCAATACCGCCAAAGCCGCAACAATAAAAGGGATACACTTTAGTTTGTCAAGCATATTCATCACCTCAGAATGATAATATGCTTTTTTCTGTAAAAAAATGAAAAGGAGCAGTATGGTACTGCTCCTTTGTATCAATCAGTTTTCAAAGCGGTAATAAAGAATGCTTCCTTATTATCACCTGTTATCTCATAATTACCCGATATCGGTACTCTCGTTTTGAACTTTTCATCGTCCTTTGTAACGGAATATATCTGGTACTTTTTATCATTAAAAGTCAGGTCATAGGGCTCCTCAAAGGTATACTGCCTCAGGAACTCAACATACTCCTCAAGGCACATTTCCTTCTTAGCCATTATTGCAGCATGCATCTCTCCAACGTATCTGAGATGCCAAGGACAATAGTCATGGCCTGTCTTATTCTTCTTGTTTTCGGGATACCTTACGATAAATCCGTACTTCCAGCAGTTCTCAACTATCCAGCCCTCTGTATCATATCCGTCGTATGAAAGCACAGAGCCATAGGCATTCAGTGCGAGGTCCACGCAGTATCCGGCCTTGGATTCGCTGAAGGACTCGGGACAATACGAATTTTCGCCTGTAAATGTATCGGTAGTTCCGTAGACGATAAAATCTGCCAGTGCAGTCTGATTTGCATAATCCTCCATCATGGAGTTAAGAGCCTCTGCCGCGTCCTCGTTGAGCTCAACGTCTTCGTCAACAAGGGTATAGAACTCGTTCTTCTTCTCCGACAGATCTACCATTGCTTTACTGTAATCAGACTTGGCAGGAGCGTTTTCAGTATAAACAGCAAGTACTCCTTCTGAAATATCATTTTCCGAAAGCTCGTACTCCGAATAGCCGAGGTACTTCACTCCTTCGAAAGCAGTGGTGATCTCGTCAGTTGTTCCCAGCGAAAGGCTGCTTCCTGTAGGTGCTTCCTCCAGCGTTACGGAATCACGGAATGTTCCGTTTATTGTTAAATTGTAGGGCTGCTGACTTGCAAAGCTTCTTCTGAGCGTGTCAGCACCTGAAAGAGTAGCAATTATAGCGCCCATAGCCAGCAGCACTCTGCTGAGCTTGAGCTTTCTCTTCTTAGGCTCCTGCATTTTGACCATATCCTCCGATTGTTTTGTTCTACATCATAAAATAATACTGTGGTTCTCTTTATCTTTATTTTTCTATTGGGCGCTTTATATCTTTTCCGCCGTTCATTCAGGCTCAGAAGCGCCTGTGTATTACCTTTATTCAATCAGAATAGCATTCAGCCAATATGTCTTATTTAATTCTCCCGGACTTGTCCGTCCGTGAAGATATACAAAAACAGACACTGCTGTTTCCCGCCAGTTCTGTAGAAAACTCGGAAATAAAAGGTGCAGCACCTTTGCAATTAAGCTGACCTGTCCGTGAATATCGAGGAAACAGTACGTCCTCATATCCTGCCGTCAAGCCTGCAGCTGTCGATTCCGAAAAATATTAGAACTTCTTTAAGGAAAACCGCCGTGCCTTTATATTTTTATTAAGCATTGCGATATTTGTTTCCTTCTTTTGTTCAATCTACACCATAATATTATATATCTCTGTATTTTCTATTATAGTACAGTAAAATTACCTTGTCAACAATTTTTTCATATTCTGCGAATTATACAAAAACTATGTTCTATCTTATACAGACATCACAAAGGGCACTCCAAAAAGAGTGCCCTTTCATCAAATGTCCACAACTATACTTTCTTTAAGCTCAAAAGAGTACAGCATGGTCTCCTTGACCTTTTTCCCTGTCGTAAGCTCTATCGCCGCCTTATACAGTCTGAGCTGCATTGCATAGCGTTCCCTGAGCGCCGCAAGGGATACTCCCCTGTCTGACTTGTAATCCACGATGACAATACCGTCATTCTCCTCAAACATAAGGTCGATAATACCCTTTATCATTCCATCAGACTTTTTCAGCCTGTCAAGAGTCTCGTTCTCAACATCGAGCTGAGACACAGCCACCATGAACTTCTTTTCACGCACATAGCCAAGGGAATTCTTTATCCTTTCATACAGGCTGCTTCTGAAAAATGCCGCAACATTTTCACGGCTTATGGACTCAGCCTCAGACGGACTTATGTAGCCCTTTTCAGCAATGCTTTCTATCTCCGCATCGGTTGCTTCCATTGCTCTGTCAAAGTCGCAGTACTGAAAGAAAGTGTGTATCGCAGTTCCGCGCTCGGCTCCCGTCAGCTTTGAGCCCTCAGACCTGAACCTCGGACGCTTCAGCCTGAAGTCAAAGCTGTCGTCCTTTTCCTTAAGCTTCTTTGTTATCTGCGTAACACTGAGCTTTGCAGGAGTTTCCGAAAGAGTTTTGTCATACTGAAATGCGATAATGTCCTTCATTTCAGCAATTATCTTTTCGTCGGCAATACTCTCTGCCGTCTCGTCTTCTGCATCGCATTGCTCCTCAGTTTCATTTTCCGCAAACTCGTATCCGAAAAGACTTTCGGTTGACATAGAAGTGTCCAGCCTGCCCGCATCAAGTCCGAGTCTTTCTGCAATATCGGAAAATGCCGAGCTTCGCACTATACTTGCCCACAGCCAGTCCGAAAAGCATTTGGCTTCACAAACCCATTCGGTAATATCTCCATTGTGGATCACACAGCTCTCAATAAGTGAATCCACCCTTTTCAGCGTCTTTTCACTGCATTTCAGATTGATAAAAAGCTGCTGCTGAGCTCTTGTAAGACCTACATAAAGGAGTCTCATCTCCTCACTTCGAGTCGCCATTTCCTCCTCCGCCGCAAGCATTTTCTGCTGAAAGGTCTTGTACTTCCGGAAAAGCTCGGGCTCATACAGAATATATCCAACCCTTCCGTCATCACTGCACATGACAGGATCCGAATCGAAGGTGAAGCTCGACGAATTCTCAGCTATGAAAACAAATGGAAACTCCAGTCCCTTTGAACGGTGAAGTGTCATAACATTGACATATTCACCTGATGAAGACGAGATCTTTCCCTGAGCATAGTCGCCGTTTTCCATAACTCTGTCAAGATGCCGCAGGAAGCCGTTAAGTCCGCCTGTGCCGTCAAATGCAGCCGATTCCTCGTAATTTCTGGCATACTGGATAAGCGCACGGAGATTCGCCCGTTTCTGGTCACCGTCGCTGTAAAGCTGCATAACCGAGATAAAATCCGTGGTATCATATATCTCACCGATGAGCTCTCCGAGAGTCATCGTTACCGAGTCAAGTCTGAATTCGTCAAGAGAATCAAGGAACTCCATGCAATGCTCCCTGAGGAACATATCCGTACATTCCTCATATCCCCCGTCTGCAAGCCCGCGGATTATAGCGTAAAGCGCCCTGTGCTTGTCAAGAGATTTTATGACTGCAAGGTCGGAGATACTGAACATGTACATCGGGGAGGTCATAACAGCTGCCATAGGTATGTCCTGCAGAGGATTGCTGATAACTCTCAGCAGATCAATGAGGACCGCAATTTCACGTGATTTAAGATAGCCTGCCTCCTCGCTGCCCTTTGCAGGAACACCGATCCTGTTGAGCTCATCAGCAAAGACATTGATGTATTTGTTTTTTCTTACAAGAATGCAGAAATCCGATGGTCTGCACAGACGCTGTGAACCGTCCTTTTCAGTGACCTCCACTCCGTCAGCAAGCATTTTCGCTATTTTACGGGCGGTGAATACAGCCTCGCTGTCAGCTGAAGCTGATGATATACTGTCATCGCCGTCATCGATCTGCTTCTCCTCATTTATGAATGTTATTTGCGTCAGCCGCTTTTCTCCGCCGCTTTCGCCGAAATTCTGCGCACCAAAATAAAGCATTTCATCTGCATTATAATCGATATCGCCGCAGCTCTCACTCATTATCTGCCCGAAAACAAAGTTTACGAAATCAATGACCTGAGGTGAGCTTCGGAAATTCCTGTTTAGCGTGATGAACTGATTCCTGCTGTCACTTTCTGCGGAATACTTATCTGCACCTCTGAGAGTATTTATGAAGTTATGAGGATTTGCCAGTCTGAAACGATAAATAGACTGCTTTACATCGCCCACAAGAAAAACATTGTCACCGTACTGAGGTTCGCCATTGCTTCCAAGCCTGTAATTCTTTGAGATGAGCTTGAATATCAGATCCTGCTTGTTGTTGGAGTCCTGATATTCATCTATCATTATTATATCATAGAAGTCAGCCGTCTTTTCAGCTGTCTCTGACTGGATCAGCCTGCCGTTTTCGTCTTCAGCCGCAAGTATTTCAAGTGCGAGCCGCTCACCGTCATCAAAGCTCAGCGCATTTTTCTCGCATTTTTTCTCCCATATCAGATCATGGTATTTTCTGAGCATCTCTCCAAGCACAGCGGTAACTTCACCGCATTCGGAGAAATCGCTTTCCACGGAAACGATGCTGCTGACAGCCTTTGTGACTATACTCTTTATAATATCACGCTTTTTCTTGTAGATCTCCCTTAATTCCTTATCATAGACAGTTTTCGTACCTACTCTTACAAGAGTCTGAAAGCTGCTTGCTTTTCCGCATTCCTCCTCGTTCGGGATTCTTCCGCATCTTAGCACAGCGATAAGGTCAGATACGTTATCGTAGTCATTTTCCGCCTGCTGATATGAGTCGGCAGCCTTAGGATCGGACATATCAGGGAAAATGCGGCTTATAAGGGCAATATTTTCATCAGCAGCCTTCTGCGCCGCTTCAAGCTGACTGATAAGAGAATCGATAAGCTTCTTGTAATAAACCGAGCTTTCAAACTCGCCGCTGTAGTTTTCCACAGCCTTTTCCAGCCATTTATCGGGCATTGCCACTGATGACAGGAAATTATCTGCGCTTTCGATGACCTCGAGGAGCTTTTTTTCGTCCTTTATGCAGAAACGGTCATACATAAACGAGATCTTATCGTATTCATTTTCACTGTAGTAGTTTATAAGCTCATCAAGAGCACGGGCTCTCAGCACCTTGTTATCGGTATCGTCAAGGACACTGAAGCCTGATGTTACTCCGTTTTCGCCTAAATTGTCCCTTATGAGGTCAAAGCAGAAGGAGTTTATGGTAGAGATCCTTGCACTCTGAAGAAGGATCTGCTGCTTCAGCAGATGGCGGTCATCAGGGTGCTCATTTATCAGGGCGCGGAGCTTACTGTCAAGACGTTTCTTCAGCTCCGCAGCAGCGTCGTTTGTAAATGTTACCACGACCATTCTGTCGGCTCTTACCCCCGAATCCTTATCAGCAATGAGCTGAACAAGTCTCTCGGTAAGTACAGCTGTTTTTCCGCTTCCTGCGGCTGCTGATACGATCAGGGAGGTATTCCTTGCATCTATGGCATTCTGCTGCTGTTCTGTCCAGCTCATATCATTTCTCCTCTCCGTTGTATTTTTTTCCGAGTATCTCCTGAGCCTCAGCAACTGCCTCGTCATCGGGTGTCCTCTGACGCAGCAGCTCGGAATTGTCGCATATATTGATATATTCGCAGTAAGTGCACGGCAGATTCTTTTTAAGCAGTAGCGGTACAGCCTCAGCATCGCCCTCAAGCAGCGATTCAGCCATATTTTTCAACTTGCCGTAGGTGTAATTTCTCAGCAGCGTCATCCCCTCTGCCGATATGCATGAAGACCTCTTATCGGGAACTCCTGTTTTATCAAGCTTCACGGGTATGAACTCTCCGCGGACATTTTTCTCCATTGCCTCAAGAATATCCATATCCCCGAGAACAAGCCCGCTTGTACGGAGAGCAGAGCTGACAGCTGCCATATTCTTTGTTTCGACCTTATTGTTCTCCTGTTCAATATTTGATATTCTCACAGGAGAATACAGTACTCCCGCAGGTTCGTAGCCCTCATATATACCGCCCTTGTCTGTGGAGGCAAACAGATAAAGAAGCATCTGCATATTTATTCCGCAGGCAAGAGTTTCAGCTGTTATTTCCTTTCGGCTGCTCTTGTAATCTATTATGCGAAGGTATTTTTCATCTCCGATACCGCATACGTCGGCTCTGTCAACTATACCGCCGAAGCTGAGCTTTCTGCCGTCTCCGAAGGGCAGTATCACCGAATGACTGTCACGGAGGTCAAGCTCGAACCTGTGAGGAACGAAATCCGAAGCCATAAGTGCCTGCTGAGTATACATGAAGACCTCTGACATCCTCTCCGTAAGCTTATTGTAGATAAGGTCGAATTTAGCGTCCTTTCCGAAGTCTCCTGCAAGCACCTCAGTACGATACTGTTCGGCAAAGCCGCTTATCTCCTCCTTAACTGCGTCACAGGACATATTTATGAATTCGGCTTTGCTGTGCTTTCCGAGTATACCGTAAAAGCACCTGTGAGTAAGCTCACCTGCTATTCTCGCATCGAGCTCCACCTTCTCATTCAGATGAAGTCTCAGGCACTTGTCGCAGAAATACTTGAAATGGCAGAGATTATACTCCTCCAGTCCCGAAGATGAAAGTCTCAGGGGTTCAAAGCTCTGGAGCTTTTCCATTATATCCCTGTCAATGCGGAAGCTCTGGGTGTGATAGCCCCTGCTGAGCACATAGGTCAGCCTGCGCTTATAATCCGGAACTCCCATAAGAAGCTCCTTTAACGATGCAACTGCTGTGTCTGCGCTTTTAATCTCCTGCATATAGTGATAAAAGGCGGAATGAAGTGTTACAGCATAATAATCAGCAGAGATGCTGCTGCCCGATGACCTTATGCTCTCATCTCCGAACATGGATATTATCCTGTCCACTATCTGTGCAGGATATTTTGCCTGGCACGACAGGTCTGACAGCGGATAGGTTATGTACAGCTTGTCCGACGCTGCGGAAACAGACTTATATACCACAAGTCGCTCAGAGGCTATAAGCTCTGCAAGAGGTGTGGAAAGCTCTATGCCGTTTTCCGCAAGCTTTGATTTCTCAGCCTCTGAAAACAAGCCGTGAAGGCTTATCTGATTGGGAAAATCGCCGTCCGAAGCTCCCATGATGAACACCACTCTCGGCGAATCAAGGCGAGCCATACGTGCAGAGGCTGCCATAACAGCGTCAAGGGTCTGAGGCGGGACTGAGTATCTGATACGGCCGATCATTGAGCGGATAATTCTTGTCAGCTCGGCAAATGTGACCTCCTTATCACCGAGGGTATCACAGAGGCTGTCCAGTATATCCATAAGGCAGCCCCAGAGCCTTTTAAGCTCCGCAGCTTCATAGTCCTTGTCCTGTCTGATGAGCTGTCCCATCAGCTTTGCTGTGTTCTTTTCAGCATTGCAGTAAACTATATGGTCATAAAGCAATGTGCATATACCGATGGCAGTGCTTTTGCTCACCAGCTTCTTTCTGAGCCTGATAAGCGGAACTACTGTTTTCTTTCTGATATTTTCAAGGAGTTCGAGCTGTTCGTCCTCTGCGGTAAACTCTTTAAGCCAGCTTTCCCCGTCAATGTCCCATTTATAGCAGTAATTTTCAAGCAGCGATACCTCGGTGAGAGTAACGTCAAGCAGACCGCTCTTGAGAAAACGGAATATCTGCTCCGAGCGTATACGGCGTCCCGAAAGAATATCAAGCATTGATGTGAAAAACACCATTACGGAGGTATGGGCAACGTCCTTTTCAAGACTTAGAAAATACGGTATATCGTATCTCTTGAAGGAAGCCTTCAAGACCTCAGAATATATGGCGATGTCATTGGAGATTATGGCAATATCCTTGTACATGAGAGACCTGTCCTCATACACAAGATGCTTTATCGCCGCACAAACGTATTCCGCTTCATCATACATATCTCTTGCTTCGAAAATATGCACATTCTCCGCCGCAGGAGCGTTCTTCGCATCATTTTTCAGGTTGACAAGAGCTCTTCGGCTGACATATTCAAGATCGGGAGTTTTAAATCTGAAGCACTCGCCGCAATTATCGATACGCGTCTCTTTACCAAGTTCACGGCATATATTCATTATCTTCCTGTATGTATCATTTACAGTTTCAAAAAGTGTATACGCACCTGCATTGACATCATCTGTTCTGAGCGCAATATAAACGTTTTCGGCAGAGGATATCATTACACGGAGCATTTCATACTGGTCCGCAGTAAAGCTTTCAAACTCGTCAAGGAATATGGTCTTTCCGCGAAAATACTCATGGAGATTCGCTGCTTTTGCGGCTTCGCGGATATTATCAAGCTCGTCCTTGAAGCCGTACTCCTCCATCAATCGCTGATATTCAAGGAAAATTGCCGCAACATCATCGGTCTTGTCCATGAGACGCTTGTCAAGAGTACGCGAGCGCTGAACCAGCTCGTCAGGACTTATGCCTGAGCGCTTTATATCACGTATCAGCGTCATCATTTCCTCAGCAAAGCCGCTCTGCAGGCTCTGTCTGCGGAAGCTGCTCAGTGACCCGGGACGTGACAGTGCCGCATTGACAGCCTGATATATGAGTATCATCTTCGCCATATCATCGGCGAATTCGCCCTTGCGCCGCGGATCTCCGTACAGCTGGAAAAGCTGTCTTGCCAGACCTGTAAAGCTAAGCGAGAACAGCTCGTTGAAATTTGAAGCCCCAAGGTAAAAATAGAGCTTTTTATCAAAGTCCTGGGAAAACTGCTCTGGAACTATTATACACAGCTTTTCCGCTGAACTGCATCTTTCTTTTATCTTTGCAAACATTTTCGTGGTTTTTCCACAGCCTGCAGCACCTGTTATAAATTCTACCATAGCTACCCTCTTTACATAAAATATGCATACCGCAGAACACGGTATGCATATGAGCTTTTGTTATCAGAAACCGTTAAGATGGTTGTTTTTCATTATCTCGGGGAAGTTGAGATAAGCGTAATCAAGATTGAAGCTTCCGTTCAGACCATTGATCGTTCCATCGTTGGTATACTGCCACATATTGTAGTTTTTACTGAAATCAGGCTTTGCCACTCCGTAATGGGAAACCCAGACGTCGTAATCCGCAAACACTCCGTCATCAACTCTTGTATTCAGGAAGTTAGCATAGCTCTTTACGCCCACATAGTAGCCGTTCTTTTCCAGTTCAGAGCAGAATGCTTTGATAATATCGGATATTTCCTTGCTGCTCATTGATGCAAAGCACTGATCCTCTATGCAGTAGTATATAGGATAAGCGAATTTGTGACCCTTGATGACCTCAAGGCATGCCTTTGCTTCAAGGACTGCATCCTCGGGAGAAGAAGCGTAGCTGTACCAGTAAGCTCCGAAATCCATTCCCGCCTTTTCAGCGCCTTCAACATTTGCCTTGAAGTACTTATCGGTCTGCGTTGAGAGATTGCCGTAGCCTGCACGTATCATTGCATAATCAATGCCCGAAGCCTTCATCTTTTCCCAGTCGATCTTGCCCTGCCATACCGAAACGTCTACTCCGCTTGCCACGCCCTTATCTATATTGACAGGACGAAAGTCAGCGACTGAATCAGTCTCAGTACCGTCAGGCTCATATGTATCAGGGGAAATGATATAAGGGTAATTGATATAGCAGTGATCGAGGTCAACAGCATGATCTATTCCGCTGATACTGCCTGTACTGCTGTACTGCCACATACCGTATTCCTTTGAATATGAAGGAACATTAACACCATAATGTGCCACCCATATATCGTACTTGTCAAGAACTTCCTTATAGACCTTTGTGGTCAGCAGGTTAGCATAACTGTAAAGACCTGCATAATATCCTCTGGATCTGATCTCTGAACAGAAGGTCTCAATGAGAACCGATGTTTCATATGTAGAGAGATGCTTCTGTGAAGGATCCTCAATATCGAAATAAACAGGGTACTGGAGGTCATAGTCCTTTATAACATTGTAGCAGGACACAGCCTCATCGTATGCTCCCTGCGCATCAGTGGCATAGCTGTACCAGTAAACGCCGACGTCCATGCCCACCTTCTGAGCCTCTTCAATATTGTATTTGAACCATGTATCGACCTGATACGGATACTTATCAGCATTTCCGAAGCCGGCCCTGATGATAGCGAAATCAACTCCGCTGTCCTTGACCGCCTTCCAGTCGATCTGTCCCTGTGCATAGGAAACATCGATACCCTCAGCCTTTTTGTACATCAGGCTCTTGTCTCCCGAATGAAGCTTTACATATGTCTGATGAGCGTTATAAATGTCAAAAACATTATACGGAGTCTCCGTAAGCTCTGCAGCTCCCACGTTATCGTCAATGAGAGCTTCCTGTGAAAGGCTGCTTACTGCCTCTTTACTTTCTGAATCAATTGTGGTATCATATATATTGCAGCTAATGTTATTTTCGGCAAAAACATCTGAGGCTGACAATGCTGCACTTGTACTGATGAAAGAACAAGCCATCAGAACAGAAAGCAGTCTCTTACATATCCTCATATCCGATCAAACTCCTTTTCGTTAACGTTACAAAAAACAAATAAACGTGTCATAGCTTTTTGTAAATTATAACATACTTCTCAAAACATTTCAACCTTTACAGCTCAAAAAGTATTGAGAACAGCACTTTTTTGTATGGTTTGAAGAAATTAAGGAAATGTTTTTGTAACTTATAGATACTTTTTTGTAATATTCAGGAGAATATAAATGAAGAAATTTGTAATAAATGACAATGACAGCGGTCAAAGGATCGACAAATTTGTGACAAAAGCTCTTCCGGACCTCCCCAAGAGCATGATGTACCGTCTTATCAGGAAAAAAGACATAAAAATAAACGGCAAACGCTGCGATATTGCTTCAAGACTGAACACAGGCGATATCGTAACTATTTATGTAAAAGATGACGTTTCAGAAGTCAGGCAGCACGATATGAGCTTTTTAAAATTCTCAACAGAGCTTGACATAGTTTATGAGGACGAAAATGTCATCATCGTAAACAAGCCTGTCGGTCTTGACTCACATTCAAACGGAAGCCCCCTTACCGATACCCTCATCGACAGGATAAAGCACTACCTTTACGATAAGAAGGAATATTCCCCCGACAGTGAGAATTCCTTCGCCCCTGCGCTTTGCAGCCGGCTTGACAGAAACACCTGCGGACTTGTAACCGCTGCCAAAACAGCCTCTGCTCTCAGGGACATCAATGCGGCTATAAAAAACGGCTGCGTCCACAAGGTCTATCACTGCATAACCACATCAGCTCCGCCCCAAAATGAGGACATTATCACCGCCTATCATCAGAAAGACGAGTCAAGGAATCTCGTTAAGATCCTCGACTCGCCATGTGACGGATTCAAGCCAATAAAAACAGGTTACCGCGTTCTTGCGGAAAAAGCTCCGCTGGCTCTTGTTGAAGTTACACTTTATACGGGACGTACCCACCAGATACGCGCTCACCTTGCTCACATCGGTGCACCTGTCCTTGGCGACGGCAAATACGGAAATACTGCATCAAACAAGCGATATGCCGTATTCCGTCAGGCGCTCTGTGCCTATTCTCTGAAGTTTGAGCTTCCTGAGGAATCCGCCGTCAGCTACTTGAACAAGCTTGAAATAACAGCTCCGAAGCCTGATTTTGAAGTACGGTTCTTTAGTTAGGCTGACCGACTCTGTGACGGAGGTTTTCTTCCTTGAGCTCCCTGCCCTCAGCAATGAGGGCTTTCATTTTGTCCTTGTCTCCGCTTTTCAGTGCGTCACTGTACTTGTTGAGATTTGCAATGAGAGTATCCAGCTCATACTGAAGATTCTCTCTGTTCTGCATAAAGAGGTCTGTCCACATTTTTTCGTTCATAGTGGCGATCCTGGTCATATCCTGAAAGCTTCCGCCGCTGAATCCGCACTCCAGACCAAGCTCAGGACTCTTTACATACGCGCTTGAAACAATATGTGCCAACTGTGAGGTATAGGCTATCATCTTGTCATGGTTATCAGGGCTTGTCACTACAATCTTGCCTGCGCCTATCTCAGAAGCTAACTGCCTGAGAAGCTCTGTATCCTCTTCTCTGCTGTCCTCAAATGGTGCTATAATAAAGTTTGCCTTTACAAAAAGATCCGCTGTGCTGTTGTAGTATCCGCCGAACTCCTTGCCTGCCATAGGGTGGATGCCAAGGTAACGCAAGCCATTCGCCTCTGCGATCTCTTTCATTCTCCTTGAAAACTCGCCCTTAATGCCGCATACATCGGTTATAAGGGTGTTTTTGCTTATTTTACCTGCATTTTCCTTGAAGAACTGCTCTGCTCCCTGTGGAAAAAGTGCTATAACAATAAGGTCATAGCCCTCAAAGCTTCCGCTGAAAACATTGTCAAGTGCCACGTCGCGTAGAGCGGCGTTCTCAATGTCGTGATTAATGTCACAGCCTGTTACGGTGTGATATGTATATTTTTTCAGTGCCTTGCAAAGTGAGCCGCCGATAAGTCCGAGTCCTACAACAAGAATATTCATATATTAAAGCCTCCCGTTTTCTTTTATCATTTAAAGTATAGCACTTTAAATGATAAAAGTCAAGTGGTTTGAAAACATTTTTCCTGCCCCTGCATAAAATGTATTGAGAGCTTTCTCAATCTACAGAAAGGAATGTTTTTATGCCAAAGGTATTTTTAAGTCCGTCTACTCAGGAATGGAACCAATATGCCACAGAGGGCAACGAGGAACTTTACATGAATCTCCTTGCTGACCGGATGGAGCCATATCTCAGATCATGCGGCATAAGCTTTGTCCGCAATGATCCCGTCAGAAATGTAACGGGAGCGATCGCTGACTCAAACGCAGGAAGCTACGATGTTCATCTCGCCCTTCACTCAAACGCCGCTCCAGACAGTCTGTCGGGCAGGCTAAGAGGCATAGATATCTACTTTGCTCCCAAAAGCACACTGAGCGAAAAACTCGCAAATATAATAGCCAATAACTTAAAGGCTATCTATCCCCTTCCCGATAAGGTCAGAGCTGTTCCCACCTATTCCCTCGGAGAGGTTCTGAGAACAAGGGCAGTTGCAGTGCTTTGCGAGCTTGGATACCATGATAATTTTGCCGATGAAGCGTGGCTGAAAAACAATCTTGAAGCCATTGCCGCGAATATCGCAAATTCCCTGTGTGATTACTTCGGTATCCCATTTGTGCCTGCAGGAGCAGTCCGCTGGGGAACCGTCACCACAGACGGCAGCCGCCTTAATATCCGAAGCTATCCTTCATTATCAGGGAATATTATCGGCTCCATGCCCGACGGAGCCTCTGTAATGATAAACGGCGAGACAAACGGCTGGTATGTTGTCAGCTACAATGGTATAACAGGCTATTCCAGCAGCGACTTTATCACATTATAAAAGAAATACCGTACAGCTTATCTGCTGTACGGTATTTCAGTTATTTTTCTTCAAAATCCTGTGGTCTGCGCCTTCTCCTGTCCTTGTCACTGACCTTTGGCACAGCGTAAATGGGCTTCATGGGCTTTGACTTGCTCTTGAATACCACATATGCATAGATACACACAAGAACGTATATCGCACACAGCAGGAATGAGATCAGAAGCGCCCTGTTGAACCACCTTGATTTTCTGAACATTTTGGCTACATACAGATTGTACTTTGATGCGGAGCGCTCAACATTGCTCACCGCAACTATCTCAACAGTGCCGATCTCTTCACCCGAATATTCAAGAGTTACCTTGCCGAGAGGCTCACCCTTTGCAACAGGTGCCTGAAGCGAATTCTTGTACCACTCTACCTTATCACGGCTAATGGTCGAAATATCGATCTCGTTGTACCACAAACGGGTAAATTCCTCCTTCGGCTTTGCAAGAACGTAATCATTTCCATCCGCAAGCTCAACAGGAAGCTCACCTACCTCAGCAGTATCAGCAAGTATAGTCTGATATGAGAAATTGTCAAAAGCCCAGTCGAAAAGCGACATAGCATCAACTATGTGATAAAATGCGGTCTCACCGTCAGCGGATTTCAGCGGAGACTTCAGAAGCACCGCAAGATATTTATTGCCGTCGCGGCTTGCCATTGTAATGATGTTTCTGCCTGCCATGTCAAGGTTTGCGGTCTTTATGCCCTTCGTACCGCTGTAGGCATCGTTGCTTGAAGAATTCATCATAACATTTGAATGAGTCCAGATCCACTCCTCGGGATTCTCATGGTGCTCAGTGTTGGGTATCGAGGGTGTATAACTGTAGGTCGTAGCTATGGTCTCAAACATCGGAACATCAAGAGCATACAGCGTCAGCTTTGTCATGTCGTTTGCAGTAGTGTACTGATTCGGATCATACAAGCCCGTAGCATTGGTAAAATGCGTATCGAACAAGCCAAGCTCCGCCGCTTTTGCGTTCATCATATCGATAAATCTTGCAGTATCGCCCTTGCCTATCTTATAAGCGATAGTCTCGCAGGCTTCCACGGATGATGTGAGCATCATAGCATACAGCAGGTCGGTCATGGTAAGGACATCACCGTCCTCGATCTCTGCAAATCTGAGATCATCGGGATATTCGTAATTATACAGATATTCGTATATTGACTCGTCAATAGTCACCTTTTCGTCAAGATCAGTGCAGTTTTCAAGACAGACCACAGCCGTCATGATATTTACAAGCGGTCCGGGCATCTGCTTTGCGTCAGCGTTCTTTTCATGGATGACCATATTTGAATCAAGATTCATAAGTACTGCCGACTCGCTCTGTATAGGCTTTTTCAGCGGAAAATTCACTGCCCTCGCCTTTGAGGCGCAGATACTCGGCAGAACTATAACAGCCGCCGCCAGCAGGGATAGTAATCTCTTCATAATTTCTCCTTTATATCAAGCGAAACCTTCGCATTATTTCAGTAAACTTCCATTAGTTATTTGGTGTACACTATATTATAACAGATTTTTTCTGCTTTTAAAAGAGGTTTCTGAAATTTTTTTTAATTTTCCGAAAATTTTTTTGTCTCCCCTTTACGTTTACAGAAAAATATGATACAATATTAATCACAGAATGCAGTACAGATATAAAAAGCTGCTATAAAGAACAAAAGAACGGAGGTTTTAATGTGATCTACGTTACAGGAGACACTCACGGAGACATCACACGTTTTAAAAGCTCTGAAATGAAAAAATTATCCCGCGGTGATACCCTTATAATCGCAGGCGATTTCGGGTTCATCTGGGATGATTCAAAACAGGAAAAGGCAGCTCTGAAAAAGCTTGCCGAAAAAAATTTCAGAATAGCTTTTGTGGATGGCTGTCACGAAAACTACGACCTGCTTGAAAAATACCCCATCGAAACATGGAACGGCGGAAAGATACATCTCATCGAAAAAAATATCTTCCACCTAATGCGCGGTCAGGTCTACACCATCGAAAAAAAGAAGATATTTGCCTTTGGCGGCGGTCACAGCCAGGATATAGACTTCCGCAGGAATATTGACTGGTGGGAACGGGAACAGCCCACTCATCAGGAAATACTGGACGGTATCGCCAACCTGAAAGAGCATAACTACAATGTGGACTATGTCATAACCCATGAGCCTCCTGCTTCACTGAAGGAGTGTCTGGGCGTCGACGTCCTCGAACACCTTGAGGTCCACGCATTTTTTGAGGATATAATCAAAAACTGTACCTACAAGAAATGGTTCTTCGGGAAATGCCACATCGACAAGCATATCCCATTGAAGTTCTACGCAGTCTATGACTGCCTGTATCCACTTAAATAGACATATTATGAGCAGATCCGTCATAGTATTTACTATCAAATCAAAAGAGGTAATACTATGAAAAACTTCAGGTTAACGGATCTGCTTATTTTTGTTGTCACAGCAGAGCTTGTGGGTGCGCTGTCTGCTCTGTTTTCGGGGAATTTCTCCGATTTTTACTCAGAGGTCATAAGACCGCCGCTGTCCCCGCCGTCGTGGCTTTTTCCTGTTGTATGGGCGATACTCTATGCACTTATGGGTGTATCGGCTTACATGATATGGAACAACAGAAAAAACGAGATAAAACGTGCCTCTGCCCTTCGGCTGTACTACATACAGCTTGGAGTAAACTTCTCATGGAGCATAATCTTCTTCAGATTCCGTGCATTCGCCATTGCCGCATCTGTTGCCGTACTGCTGTTTATGCTCGTGGGAGCTATGATACTCTCATTCAGGCGTATATCCCCTGCTGCAGCAAAGCTCAATATTCCATACCTTGTATGGCTCGGCTTTGCGTCATATCTTGCAGTGGCTATATATTTTCTCAACTGAAGAGTAATTTCTGCCGATTTTTCTGCCATAATCTTTGCATTGATAAAACATATCCCCCATGCTATAATATAATCACACCGAAATGGTGAATACATACAGGAGGGATATTATTATGTGCAACATCTGGAAGATACTCTGTGAGATGTTCGGTATCTGCTGCAAATAACAGACAAAAAAGCTGCGTTTGATACGCAGCTTTTCTTTTATATTGTTTCTTCCGCAGCAGTGCATAGCTTCTGAGCTGCCGCTTTTACATCTTCAGCACCGAATATTGCAGATACCACAGCAATACCGCTGTGTCCGCAGCCCTTTATCTCATGGACATTTTCTGCTGTAATACCTCCGATGGCAACAGCAGGCAGAGCAACAGATCCGCATATCTCTGACAGCTGCTGAGGTGTTATCCTTATGGCATTGGTTTTTGTCGGAGACGGAAATACTGCACCTACGCCTAGGTAATCAGCGCCCGAGGCTTCTGCAAGCTTTGCCTGCTCCACTGTTTTGGCAGTAGCTCCTATAATAAAGCTCTCACCTGCTATCCTTCTTATTTCTTTTACAGGCGCGTCCTCGATACCGACATGTACACCGTCTGCACCACTCTTCAGTGCGGCCTCATAGTCATCGTTTATTATAAGCGGAACACCATGCTTATGGCATATCACAAGGAGTTTTTTGGCTTTCCCGATAAGCTCATCCTGACTGATATTCTTTTCACGGAGCTGTACGCAGGTAACTCCTCCAAGAATAGCCTGCTCCACAGCCTCCTCAAGGCTTATGCCGCGGAGGCAGCTCCTTTCTGTAACAGCGTAGAGCAGAAGCTGCTTTTTATCAAACTTCATATATTCACTTCCTATTAAATTTACTCATAAGCGCTTTAGGGTCTGAACTTCTCATAAAACCGCTCATAACACAGGCTCCCGAAGCACCTGCCTCTATTACCTGACCAAAGTTTTCGGGAGCTATACCGCCGATAGCATAAACAGATATCTTAACGCTTTCACATACACTGTGCAGAAAATCAAGTCCTCGCGGCGGCAGTCCCTTTTTACAGTCAGTTGCGAAAACATGGCCTGCTGTTATATAATCTGCTCCCAGTTTTTCTGCCTCAACAGCATCTTCCACAGAATGGCAGGAAGCTCCGATGAGACGAAAGCTTCTCTTATCCTCAGCTGTAAGCTCGCGAAGTATGTGCAGCGGCAGGTGAATACTGTCAGCCCCGAGTTCATCAGCAATTTTCCAGTAGTAATGCAGAATAAGCTTTGTCTCACTATGGAAGCAAATCTCCATAGCCTTCCGCGCAAGAGCAGAGTATTCATCTTCATCGAGGTCCTTTTCGCGGAGAATTATATACTTCGGAGCGGCTTCTGCTATCTTTTCAAGCTGCCCCCAAAAATCGCCGCTGCAAAGCTTACGGGCAGTTACGCATATAATATCAGACATAAAGGTAATCGTTCAGCACAGGCTGAAGTCCCTCAGATGACATATCCTTATACATCTTGTCGAAGCTTCGGCTGTCGTTTATCTCGAACTGTTCATCGCCCTCTGCTGACTCATTCTCTTTTCCCGTGTACTTGCTTTCGTGGTCGCCTATACCTGTAGAAACACCTGCGGAGACCTTGGTAGCGGCTATCTTGACGATACCGTTGCGGAAGGACTCACTTTCACGGGAGGATACAGTGATCCCGCAGAATGGGAGGAATATCCTGTATGCGCATAGTATCTGACAGAGCTGCTTTTCATGTACATCAAGAGGATTTATCTCGTCGTTATTGATGATAGGGCGAAGTCTCGGGCAGGAAAGTGAGATCTCAGCCTGTGGGTACTTACGCTGTAAATAGTAAACGTGGAGTGCACTTGCAAGGGCGTCCTTTCTGAAATCGGAAAGTCCGAGCAGAGCAGAGCAGGCAATTCCTCTCATGCCGCCCATAAGAGCTCTCTCCTGAGCCTCAAATCTGTAAGGCCATACTCGCTTGTGTCCCATGAGGTGGAGCTGCTCATATCTGTCGCTGTCGTAGGTCTCCTGAAATACGGTAACGTAGTCAACGCCGCACTCGTGGAGATACTTATACTCGTCAGTGTTAAGGGGATATACCTCGATACCTACCATGCGGAAGTATTTACGTGCAAGCTTGCAGGCTTCGCCGATATACTCAACACTGCTCTGTGCACGGCTCTCGCCTGTGAGAATGAGTATCTCCTCCATGCCGCTGTCAGCAATGACCTTCATCTCATGCTCTATCTGCTCCATATTCAGCTTCATGCGCTTGATGTCGTTGTAGCAGTTGAAGCCGCAGTATACGCAGTAATTCTCACAGTAGTTGGCAATATACAGCGGAGTGAACAGATATACAGTATTGCCGAAATGTTTCTGTGTCTCAAGTCTTGCCTTTGCAGCCATTTTCTCAAGAAAGGGTTCTGCGGCAGGAGAAAGAAGCGCCTTGAAGTCCTCAACAGAGCATACGTCATGGTTGAGGGCTGCATTGACATCACGGGCAGTATACTGAGAATAATCGTAATTCTTCATCTCAGTAATTACCTTATCCATTATATCGGACTTGATACGCTCCATTCCTTCCATGTACTCCATGTGGTTTGTACGTGAAGACGGATCTGTTTCAAGCATATGTTTTTTCTTAAGTGCAGCCTCAGAAAGCTTATCAGAGTCTACAAAATAATTATTATCCATTAAAAAATCTTCTTTCAGTTAATTTTCAGATACAGCTCAGTCATGCAGGAAGCCTGTAAGTGTATCAGACGGAGAAGCTCCTCTTGTGAGAACACGTCCGAGACCTGCTAAATAAGCCTTTCTGCCTGCTTCGATAGCCTGCTTGAATGCCTCTGCCATTACAGGGAGATCACCTGCTGTAGCAAGTGCAGTATTTGACATAACAGCAGCTGCACCCATTTCCATAGCCTCGCAAGCCTGTGAAGGTCTGCCGATGCCTGCGTCAACGATTATAGGAAGGTCTATCTCGTCAATTAGTATCTGTATGAAATCCTTTGTAGCAAGTCCCTTGTTTGAGCCTATAGGTGAAGCAAGCGGCATTACAGAAGCCGCACCTGCATTAACAAGGTCACGGGCTGTATTAAGGTCGGGATACATATATGGCATTACGATAAAGCCTTCCTTTGCAAGTATCTCTGTAGCACGGACTGTCTCCTGATTATCGGGAAGAAGATACTTTGTATCGCGCATGATCTCGATCTTTACAAAGTCTCCGCAGCCAAGCTCTCTTGCAAGACGTGCGATACGGACAGCCTCGTCTGCATTTCTCGCACCTGATGTATTAGGCAGAAGAGTTACATTCTTCGGGATATAATCGAGAATGTTCTCATGTTCCTTTGAGTTTGTGCGGCGTACCGCAAGGGTGATTATCTCAGCGCCTGCGTACTTTACAGCAGCTTCGATAAGGCTGAGGGAATACTTTCCCGAACCAAGTATAAAACGTGAAGAGAACTCATGTCCTCCGATAACAAGCTTATCATCTTTCATATTTATTTCTCCTTATATATCATATTCTCCTGCAATGATCCTTATAACGGCGTGAGCCTGATGACCTGCACAGATAAGTACTCTTGAAGCAACAAGTCCCATACCGTCATCAACATCGCTGACTCCGTCACCGCAAAGGTAAAAGCGCTTCATTATGCGCTTTGTAGTTATCATATTCGATGGTGAAATGCCTGCCATTCCAGAACCCGATACAAGGTATTTCTGAGGCATTTTCTCCAGTACACAGTTTACCAGCATTGCCTTCTGGTCTGCCTTGTCAAAGGCTTCTGCGATAATATCATCATCAGCAAGGAGCTTCGGGATATTATCCTCGTCAAGCTTTACCTGCTCCCTGACAATTTCACAGTAAGGGGCAATACGCTTTAGTGTATCGTAAAGTGCGTCAGCCTTGAGCTGCCCGAGCTGCTCAGGGAAATACTGCTGTCTGTTGAGGTTTGAGATGTCCACTCTGTCAAAATCGATGATGTGGAGCTTTCCCACACCTGCCCTTGCAAGGGCTATAGCGATATTCGAGCCAAGTCCGCCCAGACCGCAGACAGCCACCTTAGCCGCACTAAGCTTTCTCTGAAGCTCCGCGCCGTGGCGCTCTTCAAGGGCGGCATACATTTCTTCTTTTGAAGGGATCACAGTATCAGCCGCCTCCCACGAAGCGTACAACTTCGACTTTATCGCCGTCCCTGAGGACAGTTTCGCCGTACTGAGCCTTCGGGACTATCTCCTCGTTTATCTCTACGGCAACGCGCTGACCGCTTATATCCATGTCAGCAAGCATTTCAGCAACAGTTTTTCCGTCCTTGTCAAGAAGCTCTCCGTTTATCTTTACCATTGCGCTACCTCCTAATAAAAATCGGGAAACCGCCTGAGCGCAGTTCCCCGAATGCATTTCAACAAGCATACTCCCTACACTGGCATTAACCAAATCAGGTCGAAGGGTCGAAGGTATCACCTTCCTCTCAGCCTGTTCCACAAGCTCCCCTGTAGTCTTATTATATCACCATATTTCTTGAAAATCAAGTACTATTTTCCTTTTCGCCATTTTCCACACATCTTTGTCAGAAAAGTGTGAGCTGTTGGTACTTTTCGGGAATCTCACTGAGATAATCAAAGCATTCCCTGTTATGCATTATGCCGTATTTTGTGCAGAAATCATCCAATATCCGCATTAATCTGTCATGGTTCGGACTGACTATTTCATATGAAAGTCCGAACTCTCTGCGGTACCTGTCTGAAAGCCCATTAAAATGCCTGTCCAGAGCTGAATAGAAGTACTCTCTGTTGCCGTCGCGAAGGGTAAGACCTATCCCGAAGCAGATAATGCCTTTTACGCCTGCTTCCCTGCAATAGCCAAGAAGTCCGCGAAGGTTTTCCTCAGTGTCGTTAATATACGGCAGAAACGGCGACAGCCAGACAACTGTGGGTATATTGCGTTTTTTCATCTCCATAAGCACTTCGAAGCGCCTGTAGGTGGTACACACTCCGGGCTCGATGATACTGCACAGCTTCTCGTCAAAGGTGGTCATGGTCATCTGCACCACCGCTTTCTGCTGCTGATTTATCGAATCAAGCAGGTCTGTGTCACGCAAAATGAGATCTGACTTTGTCAGGACTGCCGCGCCGAACTGATACTGCTCGATCAGCTCAAGACAGCGCTTTGTGAGCTTTAGCTCCACCTCTATCGGCAGATACGGATCGCACATCGAACCCGTTCCTATCATGCACTTTTTCCGCTTTGATCGAAGAGCCTTTTCCAGAAGCTGAGGGGCATTTATCTTTACCTCTATGTCCTCAAAGGCATGGGGCATATTGTAGCACAGGCTGCGGCTGTCACAATAGATACAGCCGTGAGTACAGCCGCGATAGATATTCATTCCGTTTTTGGAGGAAAGTATCCCCTTCGCTTCCACAAAATGCATAGCTCAGCGCTCCTTGATATTTTTAGTATATTATAATATATCCATACTAAAAAATCAAGCTTTTCACCTTATCTCACTGCCTGAATACAGCTTTTTCTCGGTGCAGCCGCTCGGATCAAACTCAATGCGGTCTATGGGAACGTCGACTTCAAGAGCTGTAAGCTCTGTTTGGTTACGGACAATTCCATTCTCGCTTTCCGTAAAAGCCATGATTATACCCGTACAGATATCCACGGAAATTGTAAATTCATTGCCCCTGTCATTCACTCCCGACAACTCAGCCGCCGCTCTTCCAAGGCGTTCCGATATACTGTTTATATGCCAGTTATCGAATTTCCTGAGCCAGCCTATTGCTGTCTGGTCAGGCTGGAGCTCGTTGAACTCCATTCCCATAAAAGAATTGTTCATAAATATCCCCTGACTGTGATCAGGCGGCGGAGCTTCAACATAACGGTAGTTATCCTCAGGCACTTTTACCTCAGACTGAAAGCCGCCCTGATATACTTCATAGTTTTTTTCATTATCATATTTATAGATATCATTGTTGTCGTAAACAAAATGCTCGCTTATTATCCTATCCTCACCCGAAAACATAGTCGTTTTCGTGTAGCTCTCCTGTGCAGGAAGATCATCCTGAAATTCTATTTCAGTCCGATATGAATCATTATCAGGGCAAAGATCAATCATAGTTCCCTTAGCCGTATCAAAGTACATAAAACTGTTGAGCATCATATGGTAGATATAGCTTTTTGCTTCAAGTGAGTCAAGGTCATAGCCCTCGCTTTGCAGAAGCTCAGTATAATAGGCAGTATCAACTCTGTAATCATGTCTCTCGTCCCACTTCATAGTGATACTATGCGCATCGATGAGCGCTTCCGCTTCCTTAAGTGAATTCACATACGGCGCAGGCTCATGGAGCTGAAGCTCCTTAAACTGATGTGTTTCTTCGTTCGCTTCTGTCTCCTCAGTCACTTCCTCAATTGTCTCTGAAACCTCAGTTGATTCTTCCGCGGTCACGTCCTCAGCCGTCTCTGTCAAGGTATCAGCAGGCTTTGTCATGCGTTTTTTTAGCATAAACGCTCCCCCTGCCGCAGCTCCTGCGACTATTACCAGTGCAGAGGCAGCCGCAACAAGCTTTCTCCATACAGGTCTGTGATATATCTCCACTCCCGAAACTACAGATGATACTGTGTCATCGCTGCTTCGCTCTCTGTATAGCTTTTCTGACCTTTCCAAAATGCGCTGCTTATCTCTGTCGGAAACTGCTTTGTACTTATTCGCAAGGTGTTCGACTGTCATTCTGTCAGCATTCTCAAGAATATCAAGATCAAGTTCCTTATCCTTCATAGATACTCCTCCTTATAATGATATATCCGCTTTTTCAAGCATATTTTTAAGTCTTTTTACCGCACGTCCGCTGCGGACTCTTATATTCTCGGGAGTAAGCGGTACAATCTCAGCTATTTCCTTTGCACTTCTGCCATAGTAATACTTCTGTATTATTATGGTGGAATCAGGCTCACCCAGCTCCGATATAAGCTTCAGTATTACCTCACGACGCTGACTGTCGTCGGTATCCTTTTCAACATCCTGACCTGATTCAAGCTCCATGACAGTTTCATCATCGATCGAAACACGCGCTGTTACACCTGTCTTTCTTTTGTAGACAAGTCCTGCCCTTCGTCGTGCAATAGTGCCGATAAATCCCGATATATCACCGCTTACGTCCTTTTCACTGTCATAACAGCAAAACACGTCCGCAAAAACGTCGCACACACACTCCTCTATATCCTCACGGCATGCAGCACTTCTCAGCCTGTTGAAAACAATGGTATATACATAATTGAAATATGTCTCAAACAATTCCCTGTGCGCCTGCTCTGAGGATACCTTCATTTTACTGCGGAATTCCTCGTGTGTCATTTTCTCACCGCCTTCAAGCTCCTATAAATGCATTTATTTCAGCTTTCACTATATCTATTGTATTTCACAGCACAAAACATAACATAACGAATGGATTTTTACACAAAAAAGTCTCAGAGGAGTGTCCCCTCTGGCAGAACCGAGACAAAAAATTACCGAGCCTGTAATTTCAGACTCGGTAACTCACTTTTTCAGTTAAGAAAAGCTGACTTATAAGCTGGATTTTCAAAACAGTTTTGTCAGGATATTTCAGTCAGCGGCAGAGTCACCTTTGCCGTGAACATGTCTCCGTCTATGAATATCTCAAAGACACCGCCGCAGGCTTCTGTAAAGCTCTTGGCTATGGAAAGTCCGAGACCGTTGCCCTCGGTAGTCCTTGATCTGTCACCTCGTGTGAAGCGCTCGGTTATCTCCTCGGGAGTAAAATCCATTTCCTCAGCGGAGATATTCTTGACAGAAATGTATGTGAACTTCTCATCGTTTTCAAGATCTAGGTATATTCTTGTACCGGTCAGCGAGTATTTCAGCGCATTATCTATAAGGTTCTGAAGTACACGGTAAAGCTTTTTTCCATCCGACATTATCGGGGCATTCTCAGCCTTTATATCAGTGCGCACTTCAAGCCCTGACTGTTCTATCCTGTCCGCCATATCACCTATGACCTGCCGCGTAAGAATGACAGCATCTATCTGCTCGCTGTTCACATCGGTGTGACTTGTTGCCTTTGCAAGGTCAAAGAGGTCAGACACCATCACCTTCAGTCTGTCGGACTTCTGGCTGATTATTGAAACGTAATCCTTAGCCGCAGGGCTCATCTCCTCCGCAGAAAGCAGGTCAATATAGCTGATTATAGACGTGAGCGGAGTTTTCAGATCATGAGATACATTCGTTACAAGCTCTATCTTCATTCTCTCGGACTGCACCTGCTTGTCAACTGCATGGCGAATGCCGTCAGAGATATTGTTGAGATTGTTCGTCATGCCGTATGACGGAGACTTCTCGGGAACTGTTCTCGGTGAATAGTCGCCGCCGTTCATGTCCGCTATCTGCTTTGCTACTGCTGCTATCTCTGCATGATCGCGGAAACTGAATATCACATACAACACAAGCACAAATAATGAACCTAAAAGAAATGCTTCGATCTCTCTTGACGGGATAGCTGCAATAAAAACAAAGAATTCTGCCGCAGCGGCTATTGCTGTACGGATAATGAATCTGCGCAGAAACAGTTCATTTTTCAGTGCATTTTTCTCAATATGTCTGACACTGCGGCTATCAAGCCTTTTGCGGATATATCCGCACAGCTTTTTTATTTTTTTCCACAGGAACGAAGCCAGTCTGCCTATGAGAGAAGTTTTCAATAAACTTCCGCATTTAAGCCGTGTGGAAAGAGTTATCAGCGAACCAAGTACTATTGCATAACAGGCTGTAACAGCACTTCCTGTGATAATACCACCCATATCAACGTTAGTGTAGTACTCGGAAAGGATTCCCCTCACCTCGTCAATGCCGCAGATCAAAGCGACAACGCCTGCTGCCGCTCCTGCAATGAAGAGCACAGGTATCTCGGCAACGATATGATCAGGCATTGAAAGGACGAATTTCTTTTTCTCTGCGTCATAGCCGCATGCAAACAACAGAAGCAGTGCGATAATACCGCCTGCTATACCAACAGGTATCAGCGGCAGTGCTTTATGCACGGAATCCTGCTCAATATTACTGCGCATTGCCTGATACTTCTCATACTCGGCAATAAGAGCCTCAGACGGCTTTATATAAATGGTTATATCACTGTTTGACTGAATTTCTTTCTGAAATTTATCCTTGCTTACCTTGACCCAGTTCCGGCTGTTCTCGTCAAAAAACATGTACATATCAGTGTCAGTGACCTCAGACATATCTCTGACACTTTCCACCTTTTTCCCCTCTGACCATATGTCTCTTTCATCGGGTTCAAATCCGTTTCTTTCATCGGGAAGTGCATAATATACATTTTCCTCGTCGTGTTCAAACTGCTCAAATGCCTCTCTGTTTGCAGGCTCAAAGTCAAGAACATCGTTATTTCTGTAAATATTCTCGGGAACAGGCATAGTTCCGTCTGTCTTATAGTATAATTTCGCACCGTTTTCATCAGTATAACTGTCAAAACCGGTAGTATCGAAATCATAAAGTGCTACCGCCTGTTTTGGCAGCGAACCGTAAAGCAGATAGTAAGTCAGTCCATAATTTGTAGTATACCATCTCTTGTCTGATTGATACACCCAGTTTGTACCATTGGGCAAATAATCTGATGCTCCTCTGACATACTCTATGCTGTAATCACTTTTAAGATCCTCTGCGGACTTTTTTGTATTTGTGAACACTCTGTCTCCGCATGCCGCATAGTACTCAAAATCAAAGGGATTGTCTATGGTCAGCTTTCCGCTGACGTCCATAAGTCCAAGGTCCTGCATAGCCTGTTTGACAGATTTTTCGTATTCCTTTGAGCATGTGTATTTATCCCTGCTGTCGGTATTTCTCAGATAAATACTGCTGACCGCCCAGAGCTGGTCAAACAGATTATTGATATTATGGGTATATTCATAGCTCCCTATAACGTCCTCACGGTTATTGCGTTCTTCTATCTGATCCATGTTCTCGTCGAATATGAAAGCACACTGAAAAACGCATATTCCAACAAGTGTACAGGATATAATAAAGGCTATTATACGTGTCAGCCTCAGTTTAAGGATCATTTATATCACTCCTATTGTTTCTCCACTTTGTAGCCAATGCCCCACACTACCTTGAGGTAGCGCGGTTCACTGGGATTTATCTCTATTTTTTCTCTTATATGGCGGATATGCACCATTACGGTATTCTCGATAGAGTAAGAGTCCTCGTTCCATACCCGTGAGTATATCTCCTCTGCTGAGAAGATACGCCCTGCATTGGACATCAGCAGCTCCGTTATCTTATACTCCGTAGCGGTCAGCTTAACCGGACTTCCGTCCACTGAGAGCTGCTTGGCGTCCTTGTCAAGAACAAGTCCCCCTATACGTACAACATTCGCCTTCTGAACACTGTCAGCCGCACCAAGACTAAGATAGCGGCGCAGATTTGAATTTACACGAGCCACAAGCTCCATTGGATTATATGGCTTTGTGATATAGTCGTCCGCCCCCATGGAAAGGCCAAGGATCTTGTCGCTGTCCTCAGACTTGGCGGAGAGTACTATTATTGGTATATTTTTAGTGGCGCGTATCTTCATCATCGCAGACAAGCCGTCCAGCTTCGGCATCATAACGTCAATAAGTATGAGCTGGATATCATTCTGCATTAGTGAGTCGATAGCCTCAAGTCCGTTGTATGCCTTGAATATCCTGTATCCCTCACGTGAAAGAAGCGTCGCTATAGCGTTAACTATATCGTGATCGTCATCGACCACAAGTATGGAAGAATTCTCAATATTTATCATGATAAAGTCCTTTCGGCGGTAAATATGTAAATGTACTTATATATTTTACCGCTCTGTCGTTCTTCTGTCAATATTATAAGATCGGAATCTTATTATTCCCCTGCTGAAAATCTTAAATTTTTCTTAATATTCTTTCATGGACACAGAAAAAAATCTATTGACAACACATCATTCAGATGTTAGATTAATAGTAAGAATACTCCGTAATTATTTTTTCATTTAACTGTAAATTTGCTTAGTGTTTTTCCGCTCTTGTTACGTCTAATTAGTAAAGAGCGTAAGATCAGACGCGAAAGGAGTCACATACATGGATAACGGTGAAAGTAGCTACCGCCGTTTCCTTGCAGGCGATGACAATGGCATGGTCGAGCTCGTTCATGAATTCAGGGACGGTCTCATGCTGTATCTGCGCAGTTATACTGATGATATCAGCTCTGCTGAGGATTGTGTTCAGGACACATTTATAAAACTTGCTGTAAAAAAGCCGGGATTCAACGGCAAAAGCTCTTTCAAAACATGGCTTTATACCATAGGCAGAAATATTGCCGTGGACCATCAAAGGCGTTTTAAACGGAACAGAGATGTTTCTCTTGACGATTACGGCTCCGTTTCCGATGAAGCCGATATTGAACAAAGCTATCTGATAACAGAGCAGAAGATCAACCTTCGTCATGCCATGCGCAGACTTAAGGAGGAATATCAGCAGGTGCTCTATCTGACCTATTTTGAGGACTTCAGCAATGAAGACACAGCCAGGATCACGGGCAGGTCAAGAAAGCAGATCGAAAATCTACTGTATAATGCAAGGAAAGCGCTTAGAGCAGAACTCGTAAAGGAGGGCTTCAGCTATGAAAACTTATGATGAAATGGCAAGATATGTACTTGAAGTCCGAGATGAGCACGAGAGAAAAAGAAAGAAAAGAATAACTTTTATAAAGAGGTCTGTACCTGCTGCAATAGCAGTTATGGGAGCTTTTATAATCGGCTTCGGCATATGGAAGGGATATAAGCGCCCTGAACAGCTGCCGTCCCCTGATAATATCATCAATAACACATCAGTCACCACAACATTGCCCCACGCTTCGGAAACAGCACTCATCACAACAACAAATAAAACAGTTATTACATCAGAAACATCTGAAACTTCCGTTTCAGCTTCAACGCAGACCACGAAAATTTCACAGACTACTGCGGAAGCTTCTGTAACTACAGCTGTTTCAGCTGAGGAATCATCCGAAGCTTCTACTGTAACTGCTTTATCGACAACTAAGGCTGCCGCCACTTCATCAGCTGCCGCAAAAACTACTTCGTCAACAAGTCAGCCTGTACCTCACGCTATAATCACAACCACAATTTCTTACAGCGAAATAAGCGGTGATCCGTCAACAGGTACAGGTGCAGGCGGTGCACTGCCGTCAAGCGGCACAGAGGGCAGCGGCGGCTCTCAGACAGCCGGAGGAGGAGCTGCCTCCCCCTCAACTGAAGGCAACGGCGGAGGCGGAATATACGATCCCTGGTATGGTCTTCCCATATATCAGCAGTTCACAAATGCCTATGTAAGCGGATACGCCGAAACTTACACAAGCGGCTGTGTAATATCAGACAGGTATGTCGGAGATATGATAGGAAGTGTCAATATGGAGAGCGGTCAGCCCGTTGAAGGCTTTATAAAGCAGTGTACGGCTGAGGCGTTCCATATAAACGGCATAGATGCTGAAAGCGCCATTGCTGTAAAATTCTATGGCCATAATGAATATTACCTGTATCACACCCGGGATACAGATATATATAACATAATGAAGCAAATAACCTGATTTTAACTGTTATTATCTATGAAAGGATGGTCTTTATGAGAAACACTAAAAAAATCCTTGCCACACTGATGGCTGCGGCACTGACAGCAGTATCAACTGCTTCAATACCCGGCTTTGCAGACACTGAAAACAGAGACAAGGTGTATGACTCATCTCTGGTGCTTGACGAAAATATCGCAAATATCAAGCTGACTATCGACAAGTACCTGACAGACAACAATATCAAGGCATACACTGCTCTCGGACAGAACAGGAGCAAGGTCAGCGTAATAGCTGAGAGCTTCGACACCCTTGAACCTGTAAAAACCTTTGTTAATGAATCAGGCCTTGACGAATCACTTATCGAATACGGCGTGGATACATTTGAGGTCACAGGCTTTATCCAGAACCTCAGAGGTGATGCAAATTGTGACGGTCAGCTAGATATGGCAGACGTCGTCCTCGTAATGCAGGCTCTTTCAAATCCCAATAAATACGGTGAAAACGGCACTGCCGAGGTACATCTCACAGAGCAGGGCAGAAAGAATGCGGATATGGACGGCGACGGTCTTACAGTCGGTGACGCTCAGTCCATACAGATGTCGCTTCTTGGTCAGACCGCAGGCAAGACAGACGCTGCTTCCCTGCTTGGACTAAAGAACAGCAAGGCTGCAACCGTTAAGATAACTCACAACCCGCCATGGTATGATCTTACACTCACAGGCGATAAAGCTCAGGCTGTTATCGATTATCTGTCATCTCTGAATCTCTCCGACGAGAACACCGAAACGGCAGGTCAGACAGATGGCGGCATGTGGGATATAAAGATCGAATACGAAAACAATGAAACTGTCAGGATAGTTCATTCAGGAAATCAGTTCATACGCAACAGTGAAATGTCCTGGTACAGTATGGTATATGATGAAGCAGAAAAGTTCAGCGATCTTGTTTCCGAGCTCAGCAAATCCGACAGTGTAAAATACGAAACGGCAGTTGACTGGCATGTAAATGATCTGGTCAGCGATTTCTGGGACATCTGCCGTGATCCCGGATATTCCGCCGTAATTACAAGTACAGGCGAGCTGAAAAACTATCTTGGCAAGGTACTGAATGAGAATGACATTGCAGCATATCTCGAAAAGTACAGCGACAGCTTCTTCAAGGACAACGTTCTGCTCATTGACTCTGTATACCAGTCAGCAGGAACGGAAGCCGAATATAAAATAGATAATGTGGACATCTCTGATGAGAAAATATCTGTCTCTGTCAAAGATACATTTGAAAGCGGTGTTCCTTTAGCAGCAGTAGTATCAGTGTGCATCGCTCAGGTCTCTGTTCCAAAGGACGCATACAAGTCACAGACCGTTGACTGGAGCATTGTCGGTAATTCACAGAGTATCACAGAGGATACACCAAGCGTCCGTCTTGACAATACAGTCAGCGTAAAGGCTTCAGAAGGAAAGGTAACGGACGAAAAGTTTGCAGGCGCAGAAATGAAGTTCGGAATCGATCTGCTGAAAAAGAGTTTCGATCCCACAAAAAAGGGTGAGGAAAATCTTCTTATCTCCCCTGTTTCCATTTCAACTGCCCTTTCAATGACAGCTAACGGCGCTGACGGCAATACACGCAAAGAAATGGAAAAGCTCCTCGGAAACGGTCTTACCCTCGATCAGCTCAATGAGTATATGGCTTATTACATAAGCAAGCTCCCCAAGAACGAAAAAGAAAAGGTATACCTTGCAGATTCCATCTGGTTCAAGGATATTCCTTCATTCAAGGTATATGACGATTTTCTCGGAACAAACAAGAAGTACTATAATGCAGAGCTGTACAAGGCTCCATTCACCGAAACTACCGAAAACGAAATAAACAGCTGGGTGAATAAAAATACCAACGGTATGATACCGTCACTGCTGAAAAAGGGCGATCTTTCTCCCAAAGATGGTCAGGAGATCATGATGATGCTCATCAATACCCTGTATTTCGAGGCTGACTGGCAGAAGCCATATTATTGGGCTCCCGAAGGACAATTCACCGCTCTTAACGGCGAAAAACGCACAATACAGCGGCTTAACAGCAAAGAAAGCGAGTACTTCGATCTGGGAGATGCAGATGCCTTCAAGAAGCCCTATGCAAACGGAAGGTACAGCTTCGTGGGAATACTTCCCCGTGACAATGATATAGTCGGATATGTAAATAGTCTTGACCCTGAGAAGCTCCTTGCAGGTCTCAGCAAGTGTGAAGATCCTGAGTCTATTGACCTCTACACTATGATACCGAAATTTGAATACGACTACGATACAACTCTCAACGAAATACTCAAGGATCTTGGTATGGCATCAGCATTTGACTCCTCAAAAGCTGACTTCTCAAAGATAAACGATCTTTCTGTATCCGGGGCACAGAATCTCTGGATAAGCAAGGTATCACACAAGACCAAGATCAAGGTAACCGAACAGGGTACAAAGGCGGCAGCTGCTACAAGCGTTGAAATGGCAGCCGGCAGTGCAATGCGTCAGCTAAAAAAAGAAGTATACGTAAATCTTGACAGACCATTCGTTTACATGATAGTAGACAATAATAATGTTCCGCTGTTTATCGGCGCTGCAACAGAGCTCGGAGAAAAGTAAATATAACAAAACAGGCAGAACTGAAAATGTTCTGCCTGTTTTTATTAATGCCTGCTCAACAGTCCGAAATACATAATATCTCTGATTTTTACAGTACTCTGTTCTGACCTTCATGCAAAATGAGTCTGACATAAAGAACTGTGGTGCAATTATGACTGTACGCTGATAAAGCTCATGTTTTTTCAGCAGCATCAGAAGCTGCACTTTTAAATGTAGCTGATAATAAACCGTCATTGCCGCTGACATTCTTAGTGATAACAAGTGTTCCAAGGTCTATGGTCTTGCCGTTTTCTTCACCTGTTATCTTTATCTCGGCTTTATAGTCATCGGGAATATTCACCGACTCGGGGACAAAGCTTACAGTGCCTTTTCTGCCAACCGTGTAGGTCTTGCCCTCGTCGTTTATCGTTCCGAGTCCGCCGCCGTCATAGGTAAATGACTTGAATTTTCCGTTTTCTGTGCTGACGGTTACGGGATACTTCGGCGATTCAAACTGAAACCATACACCTACTCCGTTGAGGGAGCTTAGTAAGACATCATAGCTGCTTACCATAGCTTTATCAGGCTTCATCTCAACATATTCTGAACCTTTTTTCGTGATAGTAGTATTGAGCTCGACCTTCATTTCGTCACTCACCTCAATGTCTGTGCGCTTGAAGCGGATAACACCGTACTCGTAGACTATTTCTCCTATCTTTTCCTTGGGCTCAGTTTTGATACTTACAAAGCTGCCTAAGTCTTTATAAGCAGCCTTGTATACGCACAGCCTGCCGTTTTCTACAGCCAAGGTCATATCATCATTAAAATAATCGGAACAGAAATAGAACTCGGTATCTTCCGATGTGTCGAAGCAGCTAACCTCTGCATAATTCATTCCCGAACCGTATGAGAATGTAAAATAGAGCTCGTAGTTTCCGTCCTTGTTGAGGTCGGCAGCAGCAAAGGAAATTGTTCCCGGACCGCCGAAGCTTGATTCGAGAAGATATGTCTTGTCCTTGTAAACAACGTAGCTTTCGCATGACTTTGTGAACTTGAATACTGTAAAGCCGAACTTTTCCGTTATTTTAGACGGAGTTATGTTGTACAGCTCGTCATCTACATATCTGCTTGCTATCTCAGGATTTTTTGCAAGGAATTCCTCGGCGCCAAGCTTTGTGGGCTCCATGTCAAAGGTAACGATACCAGAAGCGTCAAAGCTGTTTTCATTATCCAGTCCGAGGAGTTTCCGCTGTATAGTCAGAGCGTCTCCTACGGTCATACCGAAGCCGTCCATATCTGCATTTATCTTGCCCTGTGGGGTAAGGTGGACATATGCTGTGCCGTTTACATCGTATCTGTTTGGATTTGCCAGAGCCTGCATTACAAGCACAACGTCTGCCATATCTACCTGACCATCGCAGTTTGCGTCGCCTTTGAGTGTCACAGGCATTTCCGAAACAGTCGTTGTGGTCGTTGCTTTTGCTGTAGTGGTTGTTGTTACAGCTTTTGAAGTTGTGGTCGTTTTTGCAGTTGTGGTAGTTGTTGCTTTTGCAGTAGTAGTTGTCGTTACAGCTTTTGAAGTTGTGGTCACAGCCGCTTTTGTGGTCGTGGTGACCTTATCCTCCTTTGCATATTTGCTTATAAACTCGCTGACATCGCCTGTTTTCACATCGACGTAGTTATCCATGCTTGAATAGCAAAGCCATACTGTTTCCGGACGGAAATTCGGCTCACCGCCTACCACAAGAAAGAAACCGTCTCCGAGGTCAAATTTGCAGAATCGCGAATAAACTCCGGCATTGCGCCATTTTGCCTCAAACGCATCCAGGTCTTCCCAGTCCAGACTTTTGCCCTTCTTTGAGAGTTCCTTTACATCGTCAAGTGTCATTTTCTTTTTCGTCTGAGCCGCTGTCGTATCGCTGTCAGCTGCAACAACATTTCCGCACACATTATTGACTGTCACAGCACTTGTCAGGCACATGGCTGCCATTGCAAATGCTAAAAACTGCTTTTTCATAATATCATCTCCTCATTGATCATCACTGCCATTCATTTCTGACAGATCTCATTTTCATAATATCATATATTGGAAATTAAATCAATAGTCATTTGTTACAGAATTAAAAATCCTGAATAATATAAAAAGCTCCGTATAAACGGAGCTTTTTCCCGGTTCAGCCAATATCAAGAAGCATATTCTGTATCGCCTGTGCATCGCCAACTGTTATGCCGTTACCGTCAAGGTCTGCATTGAAGCTTCCCTGCTCAGAGAGCTGGTACTTATTGGGATTTGCAAGTGCCTGCATGATGAACACAACGTCAGCCATATCCATTTGCTCATCGCAGTTGGAATCGCCGTCAACAGCATTCATAAGGTCGATACCGCCGAATTTCTCGCCTGCTGCAGCCAATTCAAGTATACTGATCACTCCAATATTGGTCTTGTCGTGTATATCTTTAAGAACTGCAAGGTGATCTTCAAAGGATATCTCATAATTTGGTTTAAGGCTTATTTCCATCACATTTTCACCAGAAGTAGTCAGAGTGAAATCCAAGTTATTATCTTCAATGTATTTTTCAAGTGCGGATACTGCCTCTGCTTTAATTTCACTATATACAGCAGTTCTTGCCTGTCCTGACAATCCGGCTGTTCTTTCTGTATAAACATCGGACGGATATTTCATCAGAGTAAGGTATGTATACCCCTTGTGCGGACTGTTAACATCAGTGGAGTAGATCATATCAGCAGTTATGCCGCCTTTGATAAGTATATCCTTTATTTTGCGGGCATCATTAGCTGTAAGCTCAAGAACTGCGCCGGGCTTTTCATCGTCATAAGGAGTTACATAATAGCCGTAAGCACTATTGAATGGGTTTCTGCAAACAGTTACTTTATTGCCGCTTTCGG
This sequence comes from Ruminococcus flavefaciens, assembly GCA_004554385.1. Lineage (GTDB taxonomy): Bacteria > Bacillota > Clostridia > Oscillospirales > Ruminococcaceae > Ruminococcus > Ruminococcus flavefaciens_T. Next base: position 616 of record SFMO01000087.1, on the reverse strand, counting down.
TAACAAAGTCTTCGAACAGCAAATTGATTCGCTCGGAAACTTCGTCCTTCGTTTCCATGGCAGAGCCTTTCCTTGGATCTGTTTCTTCCCTTGGCATACCGATGAATACTCTGTCGCTGCGCTTGTCCTCCACAAGTATATTGTAATAATACGGATTTTCAGGATCTTTTTTGTCGCCTGTACGAATATAGAAATCCTGATTTTCGTCTGACATGAAGTCAATTTTAAGATAATCCGTGTGGTCTGTCGAAGTCATTCTTTCAGTATAAACAGCATTCGCACAAAGCTGAGAACCACTTGCTATTACAGCCGCAGCTGCAATTATTGACATTATCTTCTTTTTCATAATATGACCTCCTTTAGGAATTTTTTAGGTTTTTTGCTTTCACTAATAAGTCGTAAAAAAACGCATTTTGTCTCACCTTTTTTTCAGAAAAATTCAGAAAATGTTTGTTGACAATAAATTTCAGAAAATTTATAATTTATGTGAGACATTTTCGTGTTTTTTACGACTTATATATGAAGAGACATATCACTAAACCCAAACAGGTGCAGAAAGCACGGCTGCGAAAGGAGTCTAATATGGATAACGGTGCAAGTAGCTACCGCCGTTTTC
>SFMO01000086.1 GCA_004554385.1 Ruminococcus flavefaciens | reverse complement strand
TTCGCATACACAACAACTACGCTGACAACGGTCGTCAGGTCGAGAACTCTTACGAGGTCGCATTCCTCAGCTATGATATGGACGAGGGCAAGCTCCACGAAGCAGAGTTGGCATTGAAATTTAAAAGCTGATTGTCATAGGGGCTGTGTCATGATGTCATACGCTTATATATTAAGTATACAAGATAATATATACTTAATACAGAGAAGGAAGATATATATATTAGCTATCAAGCAGCTCTGTATTGCAGGCTCTCGGTCGATGACGGGCGAATGGGCGAAAGCGTAAGCATTGGCTCGCAGAAATTATTATTGGAGCAGTACTGCAAGGATCATGCAATAGATAATTATGAAGTGTACGATGATGACGGATACAGCGGCACTAACTTTGACCGTCCTGCGTTCCAGAGAATGTATGAAGACATTCAGAACGGGCTGATAGATACCGTTCTGGTAAAAGACCAGTCACGATTCGGAAGGTCGTATATCGAAGTCGGAATGTACGTTGAGAAGTTCAAGGAGCTCGGAGTTCGGTTCATTGCTGTGAGCGACAACTACGACTCCATGAAGAACGAAAACGATATGATGTTCCCCATGAGAAATGTGCTGAACGATTACTTCGCAAGAGAGGCTTCTATCAAGACTAAGACTGCGAAGAAGGCAAAAGCGAAAGCCGGACAGTACATCGGTTCAAAGCCGCCTTTCGGCTACAAGCTGGACCCGAACGACAGACATCATCTTGTGATAGACGAGCCTGCTGCGGAGACAGTACGAAGGATATTCAGAATGGCGGCGCAGGGGATAGGCTACAATAAGACCACGAAAATCTTTCGCGAGGAAAAAGTTCTCACACCGATAGCTTACTTCAATCTCCACAATCCTGATTACTTCAAGTCGGATTACTGGAGAAAGGAGTTCGACTGGCACGTTACTTCAATCCGAGTGATACTTGAAAACGAGGTCTACCTCGGTAAGCTCATCTACGGGAAGCAGCGGTGCAAGTCGATGAAAAGCAAGGAGAAAGTCAAGGTCCCGAGGGAGGACTGGATAATCGTTGAGAACTGTCATGAGCCGATAATCTCTCAGGAGCTGTGGGACGAAGCACACAGAATGATGAGTACCAAGAGGCGTCCAACGCTGACAGGTGAAGTTCAGATGTTCGCAGGACTTCTCTACTGTGCCGACTGCGGTCATGCGCTCACCTACTCGCAGAAGAAACGCAAAGACGGTACATATCACGGAGCATACTCATGCTGGATGTATAAAACTCACGGCAAGGAATACTGTGCTTCGCATTATATTACCTACGATGTGGTGTACAAGCTTGTGCTGAAAGATGTCCGGAGATTGCTGAAGTCATATCGTAAAAATAAGGATGAGTTCAGGTCATTCCTCGACAGCAAGTGCAGTGACAGCAGTGCAAAGAAGGTAATACAGCTTGAACATGAGCTTGAAAAAGCACAGGGTAGAATAGCTGAGATAGACCACCTTCTCAACAAGCTCTATGAAGATAATGCACTCGGAAAGATCTCTGATGATCGCTACGCACAGATGACAAAAACATTTGAGGAAGAACAGGCAGAACTCAAAAATTCTATACCCGAACTGACATATGAGATCACAACGCTCAGAGCCAGATCTGATGCCGCCGATAAATTTACAAAAGTAATTGACAGTTATACGGATATAAAGGAACTCAACGCTGATATACTCAATGAGCTTATCGACAAAATAGTTGTCCACCACAAGGAAAAGCTCTATGGAAAGACATATCAGCAGGTAGAGATATATTACAGATTCGTAGGCGAACTGAAGGAAACTGTGGCAAAAGCAGCGTAACAATCAAAAGCAGAAATTATGTTCGCTTTAAAAACAGTCCTCGGTCGCAGGTTCGAGTCCCGTCACAAGCTCCATATCTATGTTACAAAATAGATCCCAAGCCAAAAACTCCCGATTTTTCGGGAGTTTTTGCGTATCAAAAAGAAAAATTTTTTTATGTGTTACCGTAGATCCCAAACCGTAAAAATACGATTCGAACGCGCCAAAAGGCGTTTTGAGAGCTGATACA
>SFMO01000085.1 GCA_004554385.1 Ruminococcus flavefaciens | reverse complement strand
TTCAACAACCTTGATCTTGAATTCAGGTGTATATCTCTTGTTTGGTTTTCCTTTTGGCATAAAAATGTCCCCTTTCGTTAGACTTCATTTTGGTATATTTCTATTATACCACATTGTCTAACAAAAGGGGAGCATTTCACTCTGAGTCGGACTTTTTTGTTATCTTTCTTTTTTCTTCATTGTCACAAGAAGCACCAGCACTGCTGCAGGGATAAATGCAATCACTGCTGATGTTCTGTCACCTGTTTTCGGACTGTCGGCTGCCGCCTTTGCTCTTGTCGTTGAAGCTAAAGCAGATTCGACAGGTGTTACAGCAGCTGAAGTCACTACAGGCTCATGGAAATCACTTTTTGCCATTATATCTCTGCGTCGGACGATATTCCCGTCAATATCCATTATATCATAGGAATAATGGTCGCCGTCGCGGTAAATAAAGCTGAAATGTGCATCAGCACTGCCTATAGATGTTGACAGATAGCCTGCATGACCGTATGTAAAGCTCAGCTCCTGAGTGTCATAGCTCATTTTGTTGTATTTTTCAGTGCTTACGAGGCTGTCCCCATCGCTGAGTATGAATTCTGTCTCAGCTCTTGAATGGTCATGTCCGAATAGATACATTATATCCATATCGTACTTACGTGCATAGCTGTTGATAAGCTCTGCAAGTTCATATGAACGGTCAATATTGTACTGATTTTCACCTATCCACTTTCCTATCGACCTGCCGACTGCATTGACTGACTGAGGCTGAAGTCCAAGAACGTGAAGTCCTGAATGTGCAGAGATAATGACCAGCTCGCCGTTATAGTCTTCGGCAGTGCTTTTAAGAAATCGTTCAACGTCTTTTATAGCTCTGTCGTAGGAATATGTATACTCTCCGCCGCTGTGATACAGAGAGCTTTCAAAGTTAAGACCATATACTGTTATCCCCTTTGCACTGCGGCTGTTTCTGCCATTTGACCTGACATCCGCAGATGTACCTCTGAATATCCTGCCGCCGAAGGGAGTATTATTCTCCGCTCCCAGTGCCGCGGAAGCTGACATTACAGAAGCTGCCTCTCCCGAATCATGATTGCCCGAAACAAAAACCGCGTCAAGTCCGCCAAGATGCGAAACTATCTGAGGATAATATCTGCTGAGCATTATATCCTTATCCACAGTCGGACCGTTCACAAGGTCTCCTGTACATATCAAAAGAGAAGGTATATATCCGCCTGTCCTGTCCATTATCCGCTCTATTGCCCTGTCTATTAACTGATACTCCTCATGGATGTCCGAGAATGTCATGACCGAATCAGAGATGACTCCCTTTGCAATAACAAAAGCCGCCTCCGCAGAGCGCTCCCTGTAGTGAATGTTCTCTGCATCATGTCCCTCAACAAGACAGCTGACATGATGGACTCCTACAGGCTTTCCCACAAGGCATTCAGCAGTAAAGGACATTCCCTGCGCAGCCTGCTCCTCGCCGTCAACGAACCACTTAATACTGTCAGCTGTGATGTCATTGTCTGAAAGCTCAATGGAAAACACAGGAGCTGCATAGCCGCTGCTTTCAATGACATAACTTTCCGCAGCAGGCTGTCTGCCTATACATCGGCTCAGCTCTTCTCCCTTTGAGTAGATGCAGACCTGCGAAGCCTCAGCGGCATCATCGGTGCACGAGAAAGAATCACCGCTGTATCTGAGATAATGCAAACTCCCGTTCTCGTTATAGCTGAGACATTTTCCGTCGCATTCCCATGCGCTGTCACCTTCAGTCCACCAGTTTGCGGCAGTATAGAGTTCTCCGTCGTGATATGTAAGACGGAATGAATCAGAGGAAAGTGTAGTATACTCAGGAGCAACACTTGTGACCATAGTACGTCTGAAATAATGCCAGATGTATTCACTGCTTCGGTTATCCGCGGCGGTGAGCATTACTTGCCTGCCCTCCACGTCATTAACGCAGATTATATAGTCCCTTTCATTCTCAAATTCATTTACCCTGTACCATTTCTGTCCGTCCGCAAGAGTAAGTACTCCGTTTTCAACGCTGAAAGGTGCTGTCGCCTTGTAGTGTGAATCTGCTGCGGCTGCTCCGAAAACGGGCATATTAATTAATAGTACGGAAGCCGCTGCACATACCGCCGCAGTTTTTCTGAAAAAACTCACGCTCTGTATCCTCCTGTTCTGTTTATTTAACAAAGAAGCCATAGCATTTTCATGCTATGGCTTTCCTTTCATGTCAATATTCCGATAAAACAATATCTATAACGCCCTGATACAGCATACCCGTTTCGCTTGCAAAATTGAAACCGAAATCCGCAGGATTCTGTACCTGCATAACGATTATGTAAGAGCCGTCCTGAGAGTATCCGCTGTAGTCAGTATATACAGGCTTTTCAGCCGACCTGTCCGCCACGTTCCTGAGGCAGCCTGTGATGTACAGGAAATCTCCTGCTCCTGTCTCGGCAGTTCCTGTCTTTGCGAAGAACTCATAATTTTCGGGAACATAGATACCCAGATTATTGGCAACACCTCTCATACCGTCGAGAAGATTCTGTCTGTAGTCCACGGGAATGCTTGCGATGACCTCATAGGGGGTGCTTCCTTTTGCACACTCCCTGCCCGGATCATTTGTATCAACTACCTGCTGTACCACAAAGGGCTTTACCATATCGCCGAAAACCGCTTCTCTTCCGAGAGCCGCCAGATATATGGGGCAGGTCTTTACATATGACTGACCGAAGGCGCTTCTGCGCAGATCATCAAGGCAGTATATCTCGATATTATTTTCGATAGTGCCGAAATCACATTCGATAGGATCGCAGAAGTGGAACAGACCGTTCAGCTCCTCAAGAACCTTTTCTGTGCCCAGCTGGTCAAACACCTTAGCAAAGAAAATATTGCTTGAGCTGACAAAGGCTGAGCTGAGTGTCCTTTCGGGGATAGGATATATTCCCGTATCGTGATCCCAGTTCACTATGGTAGCACCGCTGTCAAACCACTCGCCGTCGTCATAGACCGTTGTTATGCCATTCTTGTCGGCAATTACCTCTGACATTATCTTAAAGCATGAGCCCGGTGAGGCATTCTGAAATGCCTTGTTGGCAATTGTTCCGCTGTAGAGGGAACCGCTGTATTCAGGATCCGAATCATACAGCTCGGGATCATATGTGGGATATGAAGTCTCTGCCATAATTGAGCCGTCTGTCCTAAGAACAACTATTGAGCCTGCAATACCCATATTTGCCATGTACGTGCAGAGTGCGGTCTGTTTATCTGCGTCAATGGTAAGTCTTACCGACTCGCCAACATTATTATTGTCATTTACAGGGGTTGGATTTTTAGTACGAAGCAGATCGCTCAGTGCAGAATCGAGACCTGCCGAGGTCTCACTTATGATATTTCCGAAGGAATAGCCGAAGCCCTCTCCGTAAAGCCTCTGGTCCTGATTGCCGTTTGCGTAGGTACCATAGGTCAGAAGGGTATTATTGGTATCGTAGATATTCCCCCTGTATACCATTTCTGTAGTAGTAGTTACAGTTGTTTCTTCTGTAGCAGCTTGTTCTTCTGTAGTTTCTTGCCTTGCTGAGCGGGAGCTTGTATCATTGCGGACCTCAAACTGTCCTACTTCTGCTGAACAGGACGGAAACGACAGCGCCGCAGCAGCTGCTGTGAGCAGCGGCAAAAGTCTTTTTCCCCTGATTATCATTACTGATTACCGTCCTAATAAATATATGCTGTTGAACACCGCAGACAGCGGTATTGGAAAGTCTACTATTATTATACATTTATTTCCATAATTCGTCAATACGTTTTAAAAAATATTAAAAAAATTTCTCTTTTGCATACACAAAAGAGAAATTCTTAAATAAAATGCACAATTATTTTCCAACAACTATATTGATTATGCCGCTGTAGAGACCTGCAGACTGAGAAGCAAACTCAAAGCCGTGATCCTGTGGGTTCTGTATCTCCATTACGACCACGTATGAGCCTGTTTCGCCGTAGCTGTCATAGGTGTCAAAAATCTGCGAGCCGCTGTCGCTGTTGTTCTTTGCACAGCCTGTAATATAGAGGTAATCTCCGCGCCAGCCCTCTGCCGTACCTGTCTTTGCGTAAAAGCTGTAGCCTGCAGGAACGTATACGCCTATATCCGAGCCGACTCCGCTCATTCCGCTGAGAAGGTTATCACGGCATTCCGCAGGTATGGAAGCTATAACGTCATATGCCTTTGATCCTTCACCTATCCTGCTGTTCGGGTCAGAATTATCAACTATATCCTTCAGCACAAAGGGCGTTACCATATCACCGAATACAGCCTCTCTGCCAAGAGCCGAAAGGAATATGGGACAGGTCAGCACCTTTGACTGACCGAAGGCGCTTCTGCGAAGGTCGTCCACGTCCTCTATTTCGATATTATTGCTGAGTACGCCGAAATCACACTTTATATCGTCGGAATCATCTGCTCCGAAGTGGAAAATGGTCTTGAGGTCGCTGATAACGTCATCCTCACCGATATAGTCAAATGCCTTTGCAAAGAAGATATTACTGGAATTGATAAACGCAGATCCCAGTGATCGTTCCATGGGATAGCTCGCCTTGTTCGTCTCATGGTCCCAGTTAACGATCGGGTGGTCTGTACCGAAATCCCATGTTCCGTCGTCGTGAACGGAGTATACGCCGTGCTTATCGGCAATGACCTCTGACATTATCTTGAAGCATGAGCCGGGCTCATAGTTGCTGAAAGCCTTGTTTCCCACATCGCCCCAGGCAAGGTCCTCGTCGTATTTCTGGTCTGCAACAGCGTTAGGATCATAGGAAGGATAGCTTACCTGTGCCATGATCGAGCCGTCTGTGCGCAGTACTACTGCTGCGCCGACAATATTGTTATTTTCCATGTAGCTGTATATCTCGTTCTGCACATCACCGTCAAGAGTAAGCTTTATTCCCTGCGGAGAACCGTTTGGTGCGGTCTTCGTGAGTATATCCTCAAAGGCAGTATCATAGCCCTCGGACATGGTTGTGAGTATATTTGCAAAGGATACAGCGTATTTATCCGCAAAAACTCTGCGTTTGCCGTCCTCGGCAGTTGAGACCAGAAGATTTCCCTTCGCATCATAGATATTGCCCTTTGCACCAGCGCTCTGCGGTTCAGTAGTCTTTTCAGCGGGAGCGGCAGTCGTAGTCTGAGGTACGGTAGTCGCCTCGTCGGTTGTAACGGCAGTTTCGGCAGGACCGTCTGCCCCTTCTATCTTTCCCACGGATTTCGACGAGCAGGAAGCAGCTCCTGCAAGCATTGCAAATGAAGCGGCAAGAGCCGTTATTTTTCTAATTTTCATATTACACTGTCCTTTGTTACCATAAATTTTCAAACAATAATATTATATACTATAGGGGGGATTTCGTCAACTGTCCGCAGAAAAAATAAAAAAATTCAGAAAAAGCTTGACTATTTCCGAATAATATGAGATAATAAGTTGTTGTGATTTTTTATGAAAGAGAGTTTAGCTATGAAAAAATATATTTTTACGTTTCTGTTATCAATGGTGCCTATTTTTGAGCTGAGAGGCGGTATCCCTGTTGGCGTAAGCATGGGAGTGAAATGGTATCACGCTGTTATCATCTGTATGATCGGCAATATGATACCTGTACCGTTTATTTACCTCTTTGCAAGGAAAGTCCTTGAATGGGGCGCCGACAAGCCCGTTATCGGTAAGTTCTTTACATGGTGCCTTAAAAAAGGACACAGCGGCGGCGAAAAGCTCAAGGCTAAGGCAGGAAAGGGTATGTTCTGGGCACTTCTCCTCTTTGTTGGCATTCCGCTCCCCGGTACCGGCGCATGGACAGGCACTCTTGCAGCAAGCTTCCTTGAAATTGATTTCAAGAAGAGTATTGTCGCAGTTGCCTGCGGTGTTGTTCTCGCAGCAGCCATCATAACTGTTGCTACACTTTGCGGTGTTGCAGCATTTACCGCAGTAAAATAAGTTATTTCTCTTAAAGCCGCAGCTCTTAGCCGCGGCTTTTTATTTGTCATAACACAGTACTTTACAAACAAGAGAAAAAGTAGTATAATGATAGTATATTTATTTATTGGAGGAATTAATTATGTATATAACCTGTCTCGACCTTGAAGGAGTTCTCGTACCTGAGATCTGGATCGCTTTCGCTGAAGCAAGCGGTATCCCTGAGCTCAAAAAGACTACCCGTGACGAGCCTGATTACGATAAGCTCATGAACTGGCGTCTCGGTGTTCTCAAGGAGCATGGTCTCGGTCTCAAGGAAATACAGGACACTATTGCTAAGATCGAACCTATGGATGGCGCTAAGGAGTTCCTCGATGCTCTCCGCGAGCTTGGTCAGGTAATTATCATCAGCGATACATTCACACAGTTCGCAGCTCCTCTTATGAAGAAGCTTGGCTGGCCTACCATTTTCTGCAACTCACTGGAGGTAGCTGACAACGGCGAGATAACAGGCTTCAAGATGCGCTGCGAGAAGTCTAAGCTCACTACAGTAAAGGCTCTTCAGTCAATTGGTTACGACACTATTGCAAGCGGAGACAGCTACAACGATCTCGGCATGATCGAGGCAAGCAAGGCAGGCTTCCTTTTCAGAAGCACAGAGCAGATCAAAAAGGATCACCCTGAACTTCCCGCTTTTGAGACCTACGATGAGCTTCTTGCAGCTATCAAGAAGGCAATGGTCTGATAACATTTCATTTATAACATATTCTCAATGCCAAAGGAGGCTCAGCATATGAAGGTGCTTATCGTCATAGATATGCAGAATGACTTCACTACAGGTGTTCTCGGCAATCCTCAGACTGCCGCTGTTACTGCAAGTGTCGTTAAGAAGATAAACGAGTTCCGCAGCAAGGAAAAGGATGGACGGATCATCGCTACCCTTGATACTCATACAGAAAACTATATGGATACTCAGGAGGGCAAGAATCTTCCCGTTCCGCACTGTATCCGCGGTACCGAGGGCTGGAAGCTTGTCCCCGAAGTAGAAAATTCTCTCGGCAAAGACTGCACCATTGTTGAAAAGCCGACCTTCGGCGCTGTTAATTTACCTGAGATCATCGGCAGCGGCAAGGATATAGATGAGTTTCAGTTCATCGGCGTCTGCACCGATATCTGCGTTATTTCCAACGCTATGATAATCAAGGCGGCATACCCTGAAATACCCGTCAAGGTCATCTCAGACTGCTGTGCTGGTGTTACTCCCGAAAGCCACGAAAACGCTCTGAAAGCCATGAAGGCTGTTCAGATGATAGTCGAATAGTTAGGAGAGGATATATATGAGTTACAGTTTCAATGCTGAAAAAGTCACAAAGGAAGTAGTGGAGTGGGTGCGTGACCTCTTTGAAAAGACCGCAACACCGCAGACTAACGCTGTTATCGGCATTTCAGGAGGCAAGGACAGCTCCGTTGCTGCCGCAGTATGCGCAAAGGCTCTCGGCAAGGACAGAGTTATCGGTGTTCTCATGCCACAGGGCGAACAGGCTGACATAGCCTATAGCCGCCTTCTGGTGGATACTCTCGGAATAAAGAGCTATACCATAAACATCGGCGACACAGTGTCTGCTTTTATGAACGAACTCAAAAAACACGTTGAGCCATCAAATCAGGCTATTGTCAATACTCCTGCACGTATAAGAATGACAACTCTTTATGCAGTTGCAGCCTGCCACAACGGCAGAGTCGTAAATACCTGCAATCTCTCAGAGGACTGGGTGGGCTATTCCACTAAATTCGGCGATGCAGCAGGTGACTTCTCTCCCCTTTCAGACCTCACCGTCACCGAGGTCTTACAGGTCGGCACTCTCCTCGGACTTCCCGATGAACTTGTACACAAGGTGCCTATCGACGGACTCTGCGGCAAGACCGACGAGGAGAATTTAGGATTTACTTACGCTATGCTGGACAGATATATCCGCGGCGAGGACGACCTCAGCTCTGTTCCGGAAATAAAGGAAAAAATAGACCGTCTTCACAGAGCTAATCTCCATAAGCTCCAGCTTATGCCGAAATACGAACAGAATAAATAATATCACTGTAAGTGAAATGCTCCCCTTTTGTTAGACAATGTGGTATAATAGAAATATACCAAAATGAAGTCTAACGAAAGGGGACATTTTTATGCCAAAAGGAAAACCAAACAAGAGATATACACCTGAATTCAAGATCAAGGTTGTTGA
>SFMO01000084.1 GCA_004554385.1 Ruminococcus flavefaciens | reverse complement strand
TAGTGCCTCCTCAACAACCAGTCATTTCTAAAACATCCCTATTTTGAACGCCAAAATTGAAAAAAGGCAATACAAATTCGAAGAGGCGCAAAAGCAACGCCGCAAGGCGGTCGACGTTCATTGCAATGATACTGAGAACGATCGATGCTTTTGTTGTATCTTCTCTTTTTGTGAGCAGCAGACCAAGACCGAATTTGCGTTTTGCGAGACTGAACTTTCGCTCCACTTCTATTCGGTCGGTGTTATCCTGATATGCAGTTTTCTTCTCTGCTTTTGTATCAACATCTTTCTTAGGTCTGCCAAGTTTCTTACCTGAAATCCGAATGCAAAGACTGTTGCAAAACGAGATGTTTTCACGATTGCGATAGATCTGATCCACAAGAACACGCTCTGGATAATGTCCTGTACGCTGCTTGTAATTCTCTATTGCAGTTTTCAGAACTGCACTTTCGTTGTAGGCATCAAAAGACAACTTTTCGAGCCTGCACATCCCTATTTCATCCACTGACAGATCGAGCTTGGCACCGAATTCAACAGGTGATTTTGCTTTGCCTCTGACTATCGGACGGATATACGGCTGACTTATGCTGACGATTCTATTTTCTACTGTATGTGTATTGTTTTCAAACATATACCGCTGCTGTTCATAAACAGTTGTAAGAATGTCAAGAAGCTCTGAATCAGAAGTAGACAGAATAACGTTATTGTTTTCAAGCAAATTATCCATATATCCAAGGTCGCGGCGAATGTACTGAAGCTGCTTTTTGATCGCTTTTCTGATCTTTTTTGCGCCACGCTTCCTGCATTTTGCAAGTGCCAGATAGTCCTTACGAGCATTCTTTTTGTACATTCTTGGTCTGTAAAAACCGTATTCATCGGAGATTCGGCATAACATATCTTCAAGCTTTTCACGGGTTTCATTCAGCAGTTCAATGTCCTGAGGATATTTGATATTCTGCGGTGCACAGGTTGCGTCAAGTATCAATGTGCCGCTGTTTGCAGAGGAATCAGAAGTGTCATCTGTATTATTGCAGTCGTTGTTATCTCCACCATCGCTGTCATCATCATCACTTTTCTGAGCGTTGTATTCGATGATCATTTCGTTGATCTCATTCAGCACATCTTCAGAAAGACGCTTTCTGAACGCAACGAGAAGTGACGGTACAAATGGTATCTTATCTTCGTATCCGGGCATACCTATGAAATACTGATAGTACGGATTTTCTCTGATCTGTTCAACCAGTTCCTCATCCGGATAGTGGTACTGTTTCTGGATCAGCAGCGAGCCGAGTGCCATACGCAACGGCTTTGCTGGCATACCTGTCTTGCTCGGAAACAGTTTTGCATATTCTTTTTCTATTGTATCCCATGGGATCATTTCTGCCTTCTTGACCCATCTGTTTTCTGGATTCATTTGCAGCCCCTGCGGCTGATTAAAATCTGTAAATGATAACTGCTTTTCCTCAAATCTATACATGACGTCCTCCAAAGTGCAACCTTTTTTCTCGTTTTTAACACTTTTCCTTGCACTTCTATTATATCATATTTGGACGATTTTGTCAATGTTTCGGTGATTTTTTGTGGTTTAAGGAGAGACTAACTAATCACTAATCACTAACAACTAATCACTGAACCCCGCCGCCCTTGACAAAAAACCTGTATAATGTTATAATCACCCTAAGGGAAAGATGCTCCGTGAATGGCGGAGAAAGAAGTTGAAATGAGGTATCTTATGAGAACTGCGGTTATGACTGACACCAACAGCGGTATCACACTTGAGGAGGGCGAGAAGCACGGAGTTTACGTACTTCCCATGCCTGTTATCATAGATGGAAAGGACTACATGGAGGAGCTTACGCTGAAGCACAGCCAGCTCTACAAGGCACTGGGGGAGGATAAGGACATAGTTTCCTCTCAGCCTTCACCGGGAGCTCTTACAGAAATGTGGGACAGGATACTTGCCGACGGCTATGACGAGCTGGTTTATATACCAATGTCAAGCGGACTGAGTGGTTCGTGCAATACTGCCAAGGCACTTGCTGCCGACTATGACGGCAAGGTGGTGGTCATTGACAATCACCGTATATCCATAACTCTGCTGGACTCAGTTTATGATGCGAAATATCTCGCCGACAGCGGCAGGAATGCTGCGGAGATAAAGGCGCATCTTGAGGAGAACGCCTACCAGAACGATATTTATATCACCCTCAATACTCTGAAGCTCATAAAAAAATCGGGACGTATCACTGCCGCAGGAGCTGCGATAGCTACAGTTCTCAATCTTAAACCTATCCTTAAAATACAGGGCGGCAAGCTGGACGCTTATGCGAGAGTACGCGGAATGTCGGCTGCCGAAGAGAAAATGCTTGAAGCAGTCCACAAGGATCTTGAGGGCAAGTACGCAGGTATTCCAAAGGAAAAACTCAGCATAGGTGCGGCAGGTACTATGGAGACTGATGAGGAGATAAAGCGCTGGGTGGATATCGTCAAGAACGAGTTCAAGGGCTATAAGGTCACATACAGACCGCTGTCGTGCAGTATAGCCTGTCACGTAGGCACAGGCACTCAGGGCGTAGCAGTTGGACTAACCGCCCGTACCCTGAAAATAGATTAATGCTGTTGGTTGACTTTACCTTACTATTCATAAACAGATAAATAAAGTCCTCACCGGTTTGGTGAGGACTTTTGTGTATATATGCAGGTACTGATGCCAATAAGCCTCCTACAAGGGCTAAAAGCTAACGGCTCACTTCAGGAATCCGTTGATTATCTGCTCCTCGGCTTCAGCCTCGGTAAGTCCGAGAGTCATGAGCTTGATGAGCTGTTCGCCTGCGATCTTACCGATAGCAGCCTCGTGAACAAGAGCTGCGTCGATATTGTTTGCTTCAAGAGAGGGGACTGCAAGGATACGGCCGTTGTCCATGATGATAGAGTCACACTCGGTATGACCGCTGCATGCAGCGTCGCCTATTATGCAGAGGTCAAGCTTCTGATATGAGTCGTCTCTTGCAACAGAACGTGATACAACGTCTGCGCTTGAACCGTCTCCGAGAAGGCTGACTTTATAGATACTGCCGGCGTACTGCTTGCCGTGAGTCATGAGTCTTTCGCGTACGATGAGCTTAGCGTCGCCCTTCAGCTCGGCTATAGTAGACCTTTCTGTAGAGTCAACGCCCTTTATCTGCACCATTTCCATTTCCATGGTGCTGCCCTCTTCCATGTATACCTCTGTAGCAGGATTGAGGATACGCTTGCCGCTGCCGTCTCCCGAGCCGTAGTGCTTCTCGACGTACTTGATATGGGAGTTTTTGCCGATATAGAAGCGGTGGATACCGTCGTGCTCCGAGTCCTGAGAGCCGCAGTTATCTATACCGCAGCCTGCAACGATGAGCACATCGCAGTCTTCGCCGATATAGAAATCGTTGTAAACGTTCTCCTTGATGCCGCTCTGACTGAGGACAACAGGGATATGAACGCTCTCGTTCTTAGTGCCGTCCTTTATGCGGATATCGATTCCGCTCACATCTGTTTTTGACTGTATATCAATGTTTGCGGTGGTATTTCTGCCTATAGATTCGCCGTTTGCACGGAGATTATAAGCTCCCTCGGGGATATTATGGAGATCTGCTACCTCCTGGAAAAGTCTTTTCTGAACTGCGTCCATAGCTGCCATAGATCTCCCTCCTTATGCCATTTTGCGGCAGATATTGGTTGCGTTTTCTGTGCCTGTGATCTCGGGGAGGATAATATCCCTGCTGCCCTGCTTTGCGATCTTTCCGTCAGCGATGACAATGATCTCGTCAGCGATATTGAGGATACGCTCCTGATGAGAGATAACGATTATGGACCTGCCGCTGCGGTCCCTGCGCATATTCTCGAAAATGCGGATAAGGTTATTGAAGCTCCAGAGGTCAATACCTGCCTCGGGCTCATCGAAGAGAGCCAGCTTTACATCACGTGCGAGGACAGTCGCTATCTCGATACGCTTGAGTTCGCCGCCCGAGAGGGAAGCGTTTATCTCACGGTCGATGTAATCCTTGGCGCAGAGACCAACCTCTGACAGGTAATTGCAGGCTTCGGCAACAGAAAGGTTCTTGCCTGCTGCAATACGAAGGATGTCGATGACGGTCATGCCCTTGAAGCGTACAGGCTGCTGAAAGGCAAAGCCGATACCCATGCGGGCACGTTCGGTTATGTTTTTTTCGGTAATGTCCTCCCCGTCGAAGAATATCTGACCCGATGTATTCTTTATGATACCTGCGACGATCTTGGCGAGGGTGGATTTACCTCCGCCGTTAGGACCTGTTATAACGACGAATTTATTATCCTCAACAGTGAGGCTGACGTCGCGTACTATACCAATGCTCTGACCTTCGTTGTCGGCATTGAACGTAATATTTTTCAATTCGAGCATTTTTAACTCCCTTTCGTTGTAAATCAAAATTCTGCAAAGCAAAATTTTGATTTAGTAAGTAGAGAGTAGAAGCAGCTTTGCTGCAATACTACTTACTACTCACTACTTTCTACTCTCTAAAAATTCAGAAAAGCTGAATTTTTATTTATTGACATTGTTATTGCTTTATCAATTATACCACGTAAGCATTGGGAAATCAACAGAGATAAAGATGTGTTGCACATGCGAAACAAGAGACTTGTTAAGAATTTCCCGAAATACTGGCATCAACGTGTTATGATATCCTAACAACTTATAGGCTGAAGCTATAAAACATGCATCTGCAAAAATTGAACTTCGGGTATAAGATGTGCAGAATTCAATGCTTTTGCGTTGAAAAAACCTCCTTTACGGACTATATATGGAAGCGCTTTCCAAATCAAACGAAAGGAGGGAAAAACATGGTCGTTATTTTAAAGGAAAAGTTCGTCAGCTTTGAGGACGGAGTTTCCGTTGTTATCGCAGAGCTTGCCGTTGACAGCTGTGAGGACCTTCCCACAGCAGACGGACTTGAGGGCAGAAGACTCTCACCTGCATCTCTTGCATGGGAAATAAGCACGGGTGAGTTCTACGGCTTCGGAAGTGACGGAAAATGGGTGAACCAGACCTCAGGTGAGCCCTATGAGCCAGCCCCTGAGTGTACAGACGAGTAAGAGCTTCAGCAGAACACGCCCGAAAGAAACAAGTCTTTCGGGCGTTGTTTTATCCTGTGATATATGGGCGGGCTGCTGCGCTCCTTGTCTTTCCGAGCTGTTTGTGGTATAATGAATGCAAAAGCATTCATTATAATTTTATTAAAATGCCCTTGCAGATACGCAGATCAAAGATCTGCTCCCTGCAATCGGGCAATTATACCACAGCGCTTACTTATTGGTATATTGTCAGTGGAAAGATCAATGCACAGAGAGGTGGAAAAGATGCTTTATAAGGATGGAACTCCCATACTTGAATATGATACCTCGGAAAGGTCACTTTTTGAGACAAAAAGAACAGAAGTGCCACTGCCGGAAAAGGCTGTTTACGGCTTTCTCGGGGACTGTATCGACGAATACGCAAAAGCTCACGGAGCACGCATTGCCGATGTTATACATACCATAACAAGGGATTATCCCATATATGTCGTAAAATGCGGCAATGAGGAGATATGCCTGTGTCAGGCTCCTATGGGAGCACCTGCCGCTGTGCAGAATATGGAGATACTTATTGCCAACGGAGTAAGACATATAATTTCGTCAGGCTCCTGCGGAGTTCTTACGGATATGCCCGAAAACGAGTTTATCGTTCCCGTGAGGGCGCTCCGTGACGAGGGAACGTCCTATAAATATCTGCCGCCGTCGAGGTTTACAGAGCTTGACATGCCCATGACCGAGCATATTTGCGGAGTTCTTGGCAGAAAGGGGATACCATTCCGCAGGTGTACAACATGGACTACCGACGGACTTTTCCGTGAAACTCCCGATATGGTGGAGTACCGCCGCAGTGAGGGCTGTGATACGGTTGATATGGAGTGTGCCTCTCTTGCAGCCTGTGCAAGATTCAGGGGCGTTGATCTCGGTATGCTTTTCTTTACGGCAGATTCCCTTGCCGATACAGATAACTACGACCAGCGTGACTTCGGCAAGGCTTCCCTTGTGCCTGCGCTGAAACTTTGCATGGATATTATGGGCAGCTATCCTGCCTCATAAGGAGAGATATATGGCTATTATTGAGATAACAGACCTTTTGGCTGAGGAGCTTCGCCCCTATGCCTGTACCTCTGAGCTTGAACTGCTCAGGTCTGACGTGTCGGAAGCAGGCATTTTCATTGCGGAGAGCCCGAAGGTCATACGTACAGCTCTTGATTCGGGATATGAGCCTGTTTCACTGCTCATGGAGAAAAAATACCTGAGCGGACAGGCTGCCGACATCGCAGAGCGCTGCGGTGAAGTGCCGGTATATACTGCGTCTTCTCAGGTGCTTGCTGAGCTTACGGGCTACAAGCTCACACAGGGCGTTTTATGTGCAATGAAGAGAAAAAAACTGCCGCCCCCTGCGGATATACTTGCAGAAGCGGAGCGCATAGCCGTCCTTGAAGACGTTATGAATCAGACCAATATCGGTGCTGTGTTCCGTTCTGCGGCGGCTCTCGGCTTTGACGCCGTAATGCTGACCTCTGCATGCAGCGATCCGCTTTTCCGCCGCTCTGTACGTGTCAGCATGGGAACGGTATTTCAGCTGCCGTGGACATATCTCCGCAGCGGCGCTCCCGATTATGTTTCGGAGCTTAAAGACATGGGCTTTGCCTGTGCGGCAATGGCTCTGCGCAGAGACACCGTGCGTATCGACGATGTGAAGCTGCGCAGCGAGAAAAAGCTTGCTGTGATACTTGGCACAGAGGGGACAGGACTGAAGGAGTCCACCATAGACCGCTGTGACTACACCATAAAGATACCTATGGCTCACGGCGTGGATTCGCTGAACGTAGCAGCTGCCAGTGCTGTGGCATTCTGGCAGCTAAGCAAGAATCTGTGATCTCTGCTCACACTTCCTTTTTGAATCGCACGAAGAAGTGTTCTTCGTCCTCATGGTGGATATAGCAGCCGTTCTTCAGCATTGCTTTGAGTGAGGCAGGATTGCTGCGGCGCACACGCAGATATATCTCCTCCTCGGGAACGAGCTCACAGGCTCTTTCAAGGAGCATTGCAAGCCCCTGTGTGCCGAAGCCCCTTCCGCGGTACTTAGGCGCTATGTAATAGCCGATATGCCCTGCGCCGTTGACAAGTGACTCGCAGAGAAAATGGCGAAGGTGGAATTCGCCGATTATCTCATTGTCGTCCCACAGGAAATACGTTGTATCGGGCACATAGCCCTCGGGCAGACGAGCACCTTCTGAGTTTGCGATGATGGTAACAAGGGCATCATCGAAGTCCTCGCGGCTGATGCCGTGATATTCGTTGATGAAGCCGTTTTCGTCCTCAGGAACGTCGCGGACGAAGAGATATTCCTTTTCTGTGTCGTCTGTGTTGGCTTTTTTCAGATAAAGCATAGGGCAAGTTCCTTTCAGTTTTTTAACATTATACACCATGACTGTGCCGAAAACAAGGTGCAGTTTTTTTCTTCTTTGAATATTGTGGAAAATGTAAAATATGTTTTGTGTAACAAAGTAAAAACTTATTCAAAATATTGACAAAACTGCTTCAAGATGTTATAGTATTTTTATATGTAACATATAATTGTATGTTCGCTGATGACTATGGAAGAAGGCGGACGCTGATCTAATTTAGGGGTGAAGATATGGCAAGTGTTTCAATGAAGGTTGTTTATCAGAACGAGACCTTTCTTCAGGCAGGACTGAAAAAGAAAGAGCAGATAAGTGAGGAGCAGCTCGGCTTCGTAAACAAGAATACGGACAAGGGCTTCCTCAGCGTCAGCTGGGAAAAGACTGCTGCAAGAAATCTTCTGAAGTATAAGGTGAGCGGCATGACTGCACTGTCTGAGTACGTGAAGCAGAGCATGCCTCAGGAGAAGTACTTCGAGCTGATACGCCAGATACAGAAGGTAATGGAGTTCGCCAGCGACAACAAGCTGGATTATGATCATCTCGTGCTGACAGATCCGAAGAATGTCTACTACGACATCGAGAAGAAAAAGGTGTGTGTGGCATTCCTTCCGCTTATGAGCAGGGAGCATAAATGCTCGAACGTGGTGAAGTTCCTTGCAAAGCTCCACAAGTACGCGAATATCACTGTAACTGACGAAGCAGTGATGAATAAGTACACGTTCTTTCTCAAAGACTACCTCAAGACCAAGAAGAGCAGTGTCCTTACCCATAATCATCTGTACAATCTGCTTCACGATGTGCTTGAGGTATCAATGGGCACTCCCTCGCAGATACTTGCCGAGGAGCTGGCTGCCGCTCCTGCTGACAGCAGTATGACAGCCTCTGTTCAGGATAACTCTGACCATACTATAGTTGTGTCAAAGAGCAGAAAAAACGACTGCGCTGCCTTCCTGAAGGACGAGAACAACAGGGAATTCCCCATTGACCATTTCCCGTTCACTATCGGCAGAAAGGCTGACAACGACCTTGCACTCACCGATAAGGGCACAGTGTCGAAGCTCCACGCAGTCATCACCTATGAGAACGGCACTTTTTACATCGAGGATAAGGATTCGTCAAACGGCACCTTCCTCAATGATTTTGCCGAGAACGGTCAGCGTGTCATAAAAGAGGAGCTTACCAGCGGCGATGTCATATACATATACGACCTGCCCTTTGTCTTTACGGTCAATTCGGGCGACAACGCTACTGTAGTGGTAGGCAGTGCTGCTCCGCGGAAAAGCAGAAAGAGCGAGAACAAGGCAGGGAAGATGAAGAATATCGCTTATCTTATAAATTCTTCAAGCAAGGAAAAGGTGCCTATATTTGTTTATCCCTTTACCTGCTCGGAGCTGTCGGGCATCGTTATCGGCAGGGAAAACGGCCGCGACAGACACAGTATCTATGTAGAGAATATCTCGTGCAGCTCCTTTTCCGTTGAGGGAAGCGATGTTGCCGAGGGCAGCAGGGAAAGCATTTTCTCGGGCTGTAATTTCCTGTATCACGGTATCCCGTATACCTTCTTCGAAGAGAACTGACGGTGAATATATATGAAATATGTTTTTTCCTACGTAACTACCGAGGGCGCGGTGAGAAAGATAAATCAGGACTCCCTCTTTATCGTCACGGCAAAATACAGGGACGATGAGATATTCTTCGCCGCTGTATGTGACGGAGTAGGCGGACTCTCGGGCGGTGAAAAAGCCAGCGGATATGTGTGCAAGCGCATAAACGAGTGGTTTACAGATGAATTTTCTGAGCTTATCAGCAGCGGAGCTTCAATACTGAAGATCCGCAAGTCCCTTGATGACAGACTGCATCAGCTCAATGACAATATAAATGCCTATGCGGAAAAGAAAAACTCCGATATGGCAACTACTTTCACCTCTGTGATGGTGATACCTCAGCTTGACCATATCCTTACAGCCCATGTTGGTGATACAAGGCTTTACATGATCTCTGATGAAGAGGTAAAGCTGATGACTGCCGACCATTCTGTCGTTGCTCAGGAGGTAAGAAACGGCATTATTACTGAGGAAATGGCTGAAAACGATCCGAGACAGAACCAGCTGACAAACTGTATAGGAGCAGGTCTTGAGGATACCTCATACGACTACAGCATTGCGGACATAAACTCAGGTACATGCTTTATGCTGTGCTCTGACGGCTTCCGCAAAAAGCTTTCCTCTGACGAGATAGGGGAGTACCTCTCGCCTTCGAAAAACAAGGACGAAAAGACCATAACCTATAATCTGGAATGTCTCAAAAACAAGGTGATCAAGCGCGGAGAAAAGGACAACATAACCGCCCTTATGGTCAAGCTCTGCTGAAAGCGAGGAGATAGGTTTGCTCAACGAAGGCTTTGTCCTTGAAAACAGGTACAAGATCGTAAATATTGCCGGAAAAGGCGGTACGTCAGTGGTGTACCGTGCCCTTGACCTGAAAGCCAACAACGCCCAGAGAGCTGTGAAGGAGGTCAAGAAGACCAACGGCACGGACGCATATAATGCAAGGCAGGAATCACTGCTTATCAAGGAATTCTGCGAAAAGGATGTGAAGAATTCCTTCTTTCCGAATATTATCGAGATAATCGACAACAAGCCCGACGCACTTTATATCGTTCAGGACTATATCGATGGAGTCTCTATGGAAAAGCTCCTTGCCTACTATCCCTTCAGGCACAATATGGTGCTGAAGTACGCAAAGGATATATGCTCGGTGATGTCGTTCATACATAAGTGCGGAATGATACACAGCGATATGAAGCCTGACAACATTATGGTTGTAAGGACGGAGGAGGACTTTGAAAACTCAAAGAAGCAGGATAAGTTCGGAAAGCTGAAGTTCATAGATTTCGGCTCGGTAATAGAACGGCGTGAGGGTACCTTTGCATATACCCCTGCCTATGCCGCTCCCGAGCAGTTCCGCAAGGAGGAGCTTGACGAAAAGACAGATATTTTTAACATCGGTGCTACCCTGTTTCATATGATAACAGGCAGAAAGCCCATGAATGTTGCTGTCAACGGCAAGCTCGTAAGCTCTGCGGAGCGTTTCGTGTTCGACAAGGGCACCAATGCAGGACTTGTCCGCATAATACGCAAGTGTGTTCACGATGACAAGAACAAGCGCTACCGCTCCTGTGACGAGCTCTATGCTGACCTTGACAGAGCTGAGAACCATACCTACATAAGGGTTACCGGCATTCTGGCAGGTCTTGCCGCACTGTCTCTGGGAATATCACTTTTTGCAGGGATAATGGCACACAAGAGCAGGAGCGAGGACTTCAATATACTCCTTGAACGTGCGGAGAGCTCCAATGAATATGCAGAGAGAGCCGAAGCCTTTGAGGAGGTCATCAATGCTGACGGCGGCTATTCCGACGCTTATCTGAAGCTCATCGAGCTTTACAAGAACGATCAGGTGTTCAAAGCCGATGAGGTAGAGCAGATACTGAGGCTGATGAATGCCAATGTCAATCAGCTCGAAAAAGCGCCAGAATATGAAAATGTTTCCTTTGAGCTCGGTATACTCTACTGGTATTATTACTTCTACGGCAGCAGCGACAGCGATATTCAGAACGGAAATACAGGCATATCAGGCAAGATAGCTGCTGTGAAGTGGTTCAGGCAGGCTCAGACTGCAAACTTTATGGAGAAATATCCGAGAAAGTATCAGATAGCCCGTGTTTACTGCGCTATAGGCGACTTCTATTCACAGAGCCAGAAGAGAGAGAATGAGCTTTTGGGCAGTGATATATCCGCTGACCTCTGGAAAAGCATGAATGAGCTGGGAGAGTTGGTGGAGACTGAAAATGCCGATTCTGATATAATCGTTCTTGAGACATACAAGACTCTGGTCAATCTGGAGTACACCAATATAAACGAATTCAGAAAGGCAGGCATCAGCTTTGCCGAGCAGAAAAAATTCATCAGCGATATAAAGGAAAAGACCGAGAGGATAAACCCTCAGGGCGGTACTGCCGCCGACGCGAAGGAGTATATACTCGGTTCATACGATATGATAATACAGAGCATTGAAGGCTCTGAGTAAGACAGGAGGTGCGGAATGGATTCATTTGAATGGCAGGTATTATCGGAGATTTTCCTGGGCATTGGCATAGTTCTTTTCATAGCCGCACTCTTCCTTACCATAAGATACAGGGTAATTTCTAATCTTATTTCGGACATGAAGGAAAGAAAGCTCTCTCCCGAGCCTGTCAGGGCTCAGGGCTCTTTTACCCGCACCATGATAGATGCGGAGGAGGAGCTGAGCTCAGAGGCTGACGCAGATGCAGAAGGTCCGTGGACTGTGGTAGTCGCTCCGAAAAAGGAGGAAAGCAGTGACGGAACAGTGGTGGTCAGAAAGAAGGACGATGAGGAAAAATTCATCGTCACAAGCAATATCGTAGTAATAAATGCAGATGTAGATGTAATAGACAACGGGAGAAGAAAATGATAAAATGCGTTGTTTCGGGCTGTACAGCCGCTGTACTTGCCCTTGCTCCTGTGGGAGCTGCCTTTGCTGAAGGGGAATATGAAGCACCGTCGGGATTGGTGCTTTCAGCAGGTGATATACAAGTGGAAAGGGCTGACCTCAGCGGCGGAAAGCTGGTGGAGGTGCCTGTTTGTATCAGCGGCAACAGCGGCTTTGTCTCGGTAGATGTGCTGATAAAGCTGGACAGCAGGCTCAGCTTTGATGATGACCATGAGGCCGGCACAAGAGCCCCCGAAATGTCGGGAGTCCATATCACTGAGTATGAGGATATGGAGAATACCGTAGAGGCAAAATTCGTCACACAGACGAAAAAACGCTTTACCGAAGACGGTGAGATAGGCTTTGCGAGAGTGTATCTTCCCGAGGATATTCCCGACGGAGTTTACGAAATTTCAGTATATCCCTTTCCGGGAGATGATATACTGCTCACCTACAACAGCTTTGATGCGTGGTTCGGCTCTGAGTGCTTTGCAGAGCCGGTAAGCGGAAGCATTACCGTAGGCGGAGGAGGCAGCGAGCAGGCTCCGCCCCATTATGACGGCAATTCGGACAGAAACGGTGCTTCCGATGAGGACTATTCCGTTCCCGTGCAGGAAAACAGCGGCGGAAATGAGACTGCGATCACGGCTGCTGTTACTTCTGTAAGCGTAACTACCACCTCAACCGCTTCAACAACTAAAAAAACAACGGTTGCCTCAACTGTGACTTCAACTGCTGTTTCAGTCAGCACATCGGTAAGGGTTACTTCTTCAGATACAGTGACTTCGGCTGCTGAGACTGCAAAAGCGGCTGAAAGTGACGCAAAGCATAAAAGAAATGGTCTGCTGATCCCTGTTATCATTGCAACAGTCATCGCTCTGGGAACAGCTTGTTTTATTGTAAGAAAAGGAGGAAGGTCAAAGTGAATAACGGTAAATTTGATCTTAAAAGAAAGCTGGCTTTTGTGGCTGCACTTGCTTTTGTTGCAAATTCAGCTTACAGCGTACCGCGTATAAGTGCAGGTGCGGCTTCGGCTGTAATGAGTGTAAGGCCGAATGCGGGCGCTCCTGATTTTGGCGGTCCTCCGCCTCCGCCTGACAGAAACAGCAATGAAGAAAATGAGGGTTCAACGTACAGCATAACCATAAATGGCATTGACCTTGATGATGCTATGTTCATGGACATCGTAAGGAAGATATTCAATACCGATGATGTATCGCACACCTTCAATGCCGAAACAGGCTCGGGAAGCGTTACTGTCAACGTAAGGCATACTGTAAACAGG
Organism: Ruminococcus flavefaciens; assembly: GCA_004554385.1. GTDB lineage: Bacteria > Bacillota > Clostridia > Oscillospirales > Ruminococcaceae > Ruminococcus > Ruminococcus flavefaciens_T. The sequence goes on along the minus strand of SFMO01000084.1, from coordinate 5,403 downwards.
AATGATATTTTCAGCGATGACAGCAATGAGAAGTTTGTGCTGACTTCCGGGAATGACAGCGATATGGTCTATGACACCTATTACAGGGTGGAGGGCGGCAGCAGCGATGATAAGATAACGGTAAGGTGCAGAGAGGGCGACGATACCCATGAGCTCAGCGATGGCTTCTGCAAAAGCGGAGCGTACCTTGATATAGAGCCCTCTGACTGCTATGTCATCGATGGTGGCACAGCACCTCTAAGCATTGCTGTTGATGATGTTGTCAGGATAAGAAAGGAAAGCTCAAGTGATGATGGCTATGAGCTTATCATCAATGAGGCTCGTCATTCTGTTTCGGCGAGAAAGTTCTCTCTGAGACTGGCATACGGCGTTTTCGATGTCAGATTTGACGGTCAGTCAACCACCGACAGAGAGTTTAAGTGGAAGGACATCAGCAGACTGTCACTTGAAGCAAAGGGTAAACAGGCACTGTATGTTTCCAGCGGCGATACTGACAAGTATATTGAAATTTCTGATGAAAAGTTCAGCTGCTCCGGGCTGATCGAGCAAAGTGAATTCAGATACGTCAGCGGTGCGGAATTCCTTATCAGAGGTGTTGACAAAGCTGTCAACGCTTATTCATCTTTCGGCACGGGCAATGACGAACTCTCAAAGAATTACAGGGTATCCGTAGAAAAAAAGGAAGATGATACAGGATACTGCATAAAGGTGCCCTATCTTGCAGGAGAGGGATACTGCCTCAGCGGCTACATCTACGCCAATAATACTGTATCGGGATTCAGCGGTGTCTACGACGCTATCACCGATGGCGACGGCATTCTTGAAATACCATATTCACTGGATAAATCAAATATAACTCTGGTATACAAAAAGCTTGCGGACAGTGATAACAGATATGTTTTTGAGCCCGACGGCGGTATGTACGAGAGAAATCAGAACTGCTACACTATCCGCACAACGGACGCACAGCAGGAGCTTATGGACTTTACCTCTCTGTTTGACGGAAGTACCTTGTTCTATGACGTGCTGCGCAGAGGAAATGATACCGAGCTGTCTCACAGAAAGTTCGCTGTCGGCGAGTCGTCAAGAGAGATTACCGAAACTGTTACAGATAGCGAAGAGTCGGCGCTGTATATCATAAGAAATATCATCAGCAAGGACAGCGAAGGCAGCGTAAGAGATGGTCTTGAAAGCGTGATCTGCTTCTACATTGACAAAACAGCGCCTGTGGTAGAGCTTGAAGGCGGCGATACAGGTGAATGGGTTGGCAGGGACGGTATGTCTTTCTCAATGAATATAACCGATCTTGAGGAATCCCCTGTGGAGGAAAGCGGTGACCTTACCTTCGATGAGGGTGAGATAGCCGATATTTACAAGAACTACATAAACAAGGAAACACAGTACAGCAGCGAGATCGCTTCTGTGGTTGTGGGAGACTACAGATTTGACAGACCTGAAAATGGCTGGGGCGATACTTTGAAGATAAAGGGATATGTTGAAACTCCCGACATGAGGCAGAAGTATGCTAAGGCTGTATCGGTGCTTTCGGGCGTTGATCTGTCAGAGATCAACAGCAGATACAGCGGTCAGCTCAATTATGACGGCTATTACCGTCAGCTTCTCAGAGAGGGCTCTGAGGTCCTCATGGAGGACTTCAATAAATACTATAACGCTAAGATCACGGCAGAAGAGGAGAAGGAAGAACCCGATACCGAGAAGATAAAGGCACTGAAGGCTGAGCGTGACGGATATGTCAAGGTCATAAAGGCTTACAGTGATGCGCAGAGCACTCCTGTCAGGACCTCAAACTGCGCTCCTGTTCTCACGTATGATAAGGATTCGGGAAAATTCAGCGTTACTGTAAAGGCTGAGCAGGGATATGCGGACAGGATCATAGTCGAGGATCTTGCGGTCTTTGCTTTTGATGACAGCAATAATTCAAGCTGGGATCCCTCTGACAGGAAATATGTGAAGGTAAGGATAGACGGAGCTCCGCCTGTTGCTGAGGGCGACAGGATAAGCATTGAAAATGACGAGGTCATAACAGGTGCCGACAATGCCGAGATACATGTTCTCAGGGCAGGAAGCGTGATAAGTGCCGTTATCCGCGATATGGAGGCTTCAGCTGACGGCTCGGGAGTCGGCAGTGTAAAGATATACTTCGGTGATGACAGCAGTGAAGCTGCGGATATGACATGGCAGGACGGGAAATACGTTTTCAATGTTGGCAGCGACGTTACCAGCGGCAGGAATATCAAGTCCTTTGTCAGCATTTATGCCGATGACAACATGGGAAACAGTGCGGTCATGAAGAGCAGTGACAGCAAGTACGGCGGATACTATGTTATGATAGACGATACTGCTCCCGTATGTGAGCTGAAGGACGCTTCCGACAGCAGCAGGCGCTGCAGCTCGGAAAGGGACGGCGGCAGGTCATGGTACAGGGACTATTCCGATGTAAGGATAGCAGTGTACGCAGAGGATCCGAATCCTGAGGTATGCTCCGGCATAAAGGAACTGAAACTTGACATAAACGGTGAAAAGCGCAGCGTCAGAGTTGATGCTCAGAGCGGTATCAGCAGTGACGGACTGAAAAACGGAAGGTATCAGCTTGCAGCGGGAGCTTGTGCCGATGCTGAACGCTTTACATTAAAGCTTATCGATACTGCGGATAACAGGACTGTTTTCGAGTTTGGAGAGTTCACAAGGGACGATGGAGCTGTACGAATAAGGCTCACTGCCGCTGACTATGCGGAAAATGAAAGCAGTGAAAGCTCCGCTGAGGTCTGGATAGACCTTGCTGTGCCGAGGATAGACAGTGTAAAAGCAGGCGAAGTTGACCTTGTTAAGGACGACCGCTTCGGATATGTTTACTTTGTACAGGACAGAGCGGAAATACGTGTTACTGCCGACAGAAACGGTCCCAGCGCAGGCATAGATCATATCATCGCGGTCCTTGTGGGCAGTGACGGCACTCAGAGCACAGTTGTGCCCATTATAAGCAGGGACGGCGATCAGGATATCTGGAGCATTGATGTTCCTGAAAGCTTCAAGGGCTATATGAAGCTTAAAGCAGTGAGCTGCGTCGGCAGAGAGTCCCAAGAGACAGAGACCGATATGTTCCTTGTGGAAAAGAGCAGCGATCACATGGCAAATGCCAATATCAGGCTGGAGCTCCCGGAAACCTCCTATAAGGACATAGAAGGTGTTCCGCTGTACAGCGATGACATCAACGCAAGGATCTCAGTGAATGAAAACTTCTCGGGTATAGCACATGTACATATTTCCGAAAGCGGAGCCGCTGACAGAGATGTCTTTGTGAATGAAAACGGTCAGCTCTACGGTGATGAGAGCGAGCTTTGGAGCATTGATGGAAACAGCAGGGACTACAATATCGTCAATGCAATATCAAGGGATATAAATCTTTCGGGGAATTCAAACAATGACAGTATTTATATCAGCTTTGAAGACAACGCAAATAATCAGGGCGACAGCAAGGCGGTCAGCAGAAGCTACAGCATCGATAAGACGGATCCCGTTATGAATGTTGCATTTACGGATACGAACGGTTCTGCGGACAATGAGTTCAAGCAGATATTCAAGAGTGCGAGAAGAGCTGTAATAACCATAAATGAGAGAAACTTCTCGGAGGATCTTGCCGATATAAGAGTAAACGGCGTGAGACAGAATCTGAGCTGGAAACTCATAAGCGGTGATGAGGGCACTGACAGCGCAACATATCAGGCTGAGATCCCATTTGACAAGGACGGTACATACAGGCTGACAGGAAGCTTCAGAGATCTTAGCGGAAGAGCTGCAAAGGACATCGATTCAGGAGAGTTTGTCATCGACAGGACGGCTCCTGCTATGAATATCGGCTTCGACAAGTCCATTGCAAATGAGCATTATTACAATGAGCCGACAACGGCTACATTCAGAATATCGGACCGGAACTTTGATCCGTCAAGAGTTGTGATGACAGGTACCTACAATGACAGCGCAGAGGACTTCCCGAAGGCTTCTGAGTGGACAAGGTCGGGCAATGAGTACGTTTCCACCGTAAAATTTGAAAAGGACGGCGAGTACAAGGTCAATATCACAGGCAGAGACAAGGCAGGAAATACTCTTGAGGCTTACAATGCGGAATTCTGCATCGACAGCCAGTCACCAAAGATCTCTGTCAGCGATGTTTCTGCGGCTAATAATAAAAGGGAGATCAGACCGCATATCCAGTTCAAGGACATAAATCTGGATAAAGAAAGCATCGATATAAGGCTTGAAGGCGCCAACAGAGGCAAGACTCTCGAATTTGATGGCGAGCTGAGGGAGAGTTCTGACGGCTATGAGTATGTGTTCAATAATATACCCGATAAGTCGGATTACGACGATATTTATACCATAAAGGCAAGCGCAAGGGATAACGCCTCAAATGAGGTGGAAACGGACTTCCGCTTCTCGGTAAACAGATACGGTTCCACATTCATGCTTGATGAGGGTACGGGAAGTCTTGTGGGAAGGTATATATCAAGAGCACAGGATGTTGTAATATCAGAGGTCAATGCCAACAAGCATTCAGAGCCCTGCAGTGTGTATATCACGAAGGATTCCGAAATGAATGTGCTGAAGGAGAATGTTGACTTCAAGGTAGAGCTTGCAGGCGGTGATGAAAAGTGGGCTGAGTACAAATACATAATCTATGCAAAGAATTTTGCAGACGACGGAAGATATACCGTATCGATACACTCTGTGGACGAGGCAGGAAATATCAACGTCAGCACATCGGAAAAGAAGAATTCATACCTCGAATTCTGCGTGGATACCACAGATCCGCTGTGCATACCGCTGAATGTTTCGGAGAACAGTGCTTACAAGGGCGAAAGACTTGATGCACGTATGTCTGTTTCGGACAATATAATGCTGAAGAAAGCAAAGGTCTTTCTTGACGACAAGGAGATAAGATCCAGATATATCAACGATGAATACCTTGAGTTCACTGTGCCTAATGCAAAGCATTCACAGGATATAAAGGTGGTACTCACCGATATGGCAGGCAACGAGATAGAGTATGACTACAAGAATGTTCTCGTTACTACAAATGCAATAAGGCTTCTCGCTCACAGAACATGGTTCAAGTTCGTGTGCGGCGGAGTTGTACTTCTTTCGGGTGCGGCTGCATTCTTTATTAGAAGACGCAAAAAGAGATTATTATGATAAAAGCGGCGAGCTGCCGCAGCCTTTTTCGTGCCGGATTGTTGCTGACATAAATCGGAATTTCGAGCTGAGCCAGCTCGACCGCTTGCCACGTTGTCGCTCGTAAACTCGCTTAATAATATAAGAAATGATATTTGTACATCGCTTACAGCGCGATAAGTACGCCGAGCCCATGAACGGGATTCCAAAGGG
>SFMO01000083.1 GCA_004554385.1 Ruminococcus flavefaciens | reverse complement strand
TTCAACAACCTTGATCTTGAATTCAGGTGTATATCTCTTGTTTGGTTTTCCTTTTGGCATAAAAATGTCCCCTTTCGTTAGACTTCATTTTGGTATATTTCTATTATACCACATTGTCTAACAAAAGGGGAGCATTTCAAAAGCGGAGCTTTTTCTTTATATGTCATATCATTCAAGAACTGAGTAAACGATAAGGTCGGGATCAATGTTGTTTTCAGTGATAAATCCTTTGATCTTTTCACTTACTTCATCCTGGAACCAGCTGTAGCCCACAATAATCTTATCGTCTGTTTTGTGTACACTTGCGGAAATACTGTTTTCGAGTATGTAGAGATACAACTTCTCGGTGATCTTGTTGAGCTCTGAATCGTCGTCGATATCATAGGGGATATAGCGGACGATACCGCCCTTGATGTTATTTCTCCACAGGAACTGTTCAAAGCCTGAAAAATCACTTATGCTATCGTTGTTTCTGCGGATGAATACGTACTTGTCTGCAAAATTCTCAGGCATTTTGTCCTTTGGCACAACTGTGATATTTACCATCTGGTCTGCACAGAAGTCGGCAGCCATTTTTCTTATGGTATCTGTATCTGTAATGTAGTCGATAATGCCGAGGAGATGCTTCTGTATCGCCTGTGCGTCGCCTACTGTCACGCCGTCGCCGTCCGTGTCTGCGTTTGCTCTGCCATCCTCTGAGAGAATGTATTTATCGGGATTTGCAAGGGACTGCATGATAAGCACAACGTCTGACATATCTACCTGACCGTCATTGTTGGCATCGCCCTTGAGCTTTGCAGTATCATCTGCGCCGTAGGATGGGATTTTGCTTCCTAAGTCAAAGCCTGCAAACTGAGGCGAAAGCTGGATATAGTTGAGAGCGTCCGCATACATCTCAGCAGCTTCTTCCTTGGTGCAGTGTACACTGACCTTGGGGTTCACATCTATACTGATGTATCTTCTGTGTACCTTTGCGTCGTCAGGACCTTCGCTGCGGTAATTGAAGTGTGCGTTGCCTATATTGCAGAGTCCGGAGAGATTAATGTCGAGGTCTCTGAAGAAGCTGCCGTGCTGCTCCTCAAAGCTGTTGTCGGTCATCATCCTGGAGAGGTCGTTCACATCGGCGGTCTCGTTGATTATCTCATTGCCCTTTGAATCAGTAAAGCTTGCAGGGAGCTTTACAAGGAATGAAACGAAGTAATTCTCCGCAGCCCTTGCTGCTGTTTCCGCAGTCCATACCCTGTATCCCTTTTCCTCTGTCAGCCCTTTTTCAGCGAAGTAAGCCTTGGTTTCGTCCTCAGTCATGTTACAGAAGTCCTTGAAGAAATTATCGCTGATGAACTTATCTGTATTATGATAGCGCAGGTCGATGAAGTTCACATCATCGCGGTGATAGAGCCTGATGACATCGGGCATCTGGGGCGGATTTCCCTCAACGATGAGATAATAGCCGTCTTCAAGGTCGAATCTTCCCATATGGGTGTAAGCACCGATACCTTTCCATTCGCATTTATACTCGGCAAGGTCGGACCATGTGATCCTTTCCTTCTTTTGGGCTATCTCTCTGACGTTGTCAAGAGTCATGGCCTTAGTTCCCTTTGTGAGGTCCGGTGTCTCATCGGCAGCGGTTTTTTCGTTTATTACAGTTATCTTTTGTATATTGCCGAACTGACCGGGCCATGTTTCGAGGATACCGCCGTTGAAGGTTATCTCAAGCTCCATGCCTGCGGCAGGGACTGTATCCGCAGGAAGCAGAACTCCGGGCACTGTGAATCTGTCAGCAGAGCGCAGTGCGCCTGAGCCGTCAGCAGGCTTTACCAGAAGAGTATCGCCGTTTATCTCAATAACTGTGACTCTTACAGTTTCACTGGCAGCTTCAAGCTGCTTGTGTTTGTCCTCAAATACGGCAGGTCTCAGCTGACCTGTGATAGTACCGCATTTGTAAGTGAACTTCATAACATTATTTTCTGCGTCAAAGGCATAGTCAGCGATAAGCTCCTCGTCTGAGAGGGACTTCATAAGTTCTTTTGCTTTGCTTATCCTGTCAGCTGTAGCAAGAGCCTTGAAATCGTCGCTGTTTATGAGGTCTAATGCTTGGCCGCACACCTCTCCAATATTATCGTAAATATTCTGACCGTGTGTAGCAACTGTGACTGATTTATCAGAATTAACAACGAAATAATTCTTTTTCATGTAAATACTGAGATCCTGATCAGGATTCTCAGTAAATTTGAACGTCCTATCGGAACGTTCATTGTCGATACGGTAATTAAAGCCGTCATAATCGGGACTGCCTGAATCGACAATAGTGTACTTGAAATTATCAACGATGTTAATGTCATTAAGTACGAAAGGATTGCTTTCAGACGGAGTTACATCGCAGAGGAAAACTGCTCCTGCCATTCCGGGGGCAGCAGGCTGGTCGGGACCTCCGCATACCATAAATGAGGTATGCTCGTCGGTGTATAAGCCGCCCTCGTCCTCATTGTAGACAGTTACGGTGAGTGTACCGGTTTTTGCGGCTTCGCTTGCCTGCGAGACTGTGCCTGTGGTTTCGGCTGCGATACTGAGGGGCATTCCCACAGCATTGAATGTTCCTGTGCAGCACATGGCTGCAAGTATAGCTGCAAATATCTTCTTTTTCATAGTATCAGCTCCTTTATATTGGTCAATTAACGGAGAATTTTTACCTTTCACTATGTTAGTACCGCTTTTCACGGAAATATCTCACTTTTTTTCTGAAAAAAACTGCATTTGTGGGATAAGTCAAAAAAGCTTCTGTTTTTTTGTTGACAATATACCGAAAAAACTTTATAATCAAGGTGAGACAAACCACGGAAAAATGGTACTAATATTATAGAAGGATAATTTTTACCGATCACGAAAGGAGCTGTCTATGGATAACGGTGCAAGTAGCTACCGCCGTTTCCTTGATGGTGACAGAAATTCTTTTACCGAACTGGTCACGGAGTACTGGGACGGTCTTACGCTGTATCTTACTGGCTTTACCGATAATACTGCCGAGGCAGAGGAGTTTGCCGAGGAGGTCTTTCTGAAGCTCTATGCGGACAAGCCCGATTATTCGGGTAAGAGCTCGTTCAAAACATGGCTTTACGCTGTGGGACGGAATACGGTGCTTAATATGCTGAGAAAACGCAGAAAGCTCCGCGAAGCTCCCCTTGATGATTTTTATGACGTCTCGGACAGGGAAGATATAGAGAAGAACCATATACAAGACCAGAACAAAAGGCAGCTGTACAGCGCTATGGAAAAGCTCTGCGGCGACTACAGGCAGGTGCTGTATCTGGTATATTTTGAGAATTTCGGAGTTGCTGAAACGGCTGAGATAATGCATAAAAACGAGCGGCAGATAAGTAATCTTCTGTACCGTGCTAAGGCGGCACTGAAGAAAAAACTTGAAAAGGAGGGCTTTGAGTATGAGGAGCTATGAAGATATTTCCAAAAGAATAATGGAACGCGGCGACAAGCTCATAGAGGAAAGAAAAGTCAGAGCTGCCAGAATAAAGCATACCTCCTATGCAGTTTCGGGAGTGTGCGCTGCTGCCATAGCAGGCATAGGCGTATGGCATATAGCCTCGGATATAAAGAAGCCCGACGGATTCAGAGATCCGGGTATCGTTTCTGTCACTGATATTACAGAAGATACTGCGGCAGAGACTACAGTTACTTCTGACGAAGCTGTGGCTGTAGTTACCACTGTATCTCAGACAGTAACCACCGTTAAGGTCACTTCTGTGACCACCTCAGAAGAAAGAAAAGAGACCGCAGCGGCTTCTGCTGTGTCTGTAACTGCTCCGCCGAAGCAGACTTCCGCAGCGGCGAAAACAACATCTTCTGTGCAGACAACTGCAAAGCCCGTAAGCTCAGAGACAGCTTCGGAAAACAAGACAACTATGACAGATATCCCTGTATCTGCTGCTTCGACCACTACTGTTGTGGCATCGCCTGTAACTACAAGTGCCCATCCGTCCAATACATCAACAGAGGAGCATGTTAATACAGGAAAAGTGAATGAAAATGGCAATGAAACTGCTGCAACTACCACATCTGCTAAAATGCACGGAAGTCACGGCGAGGAGATGGGCGGCGGTGTTGCTGCTCCCCCGACATTTCAGAGTACCTTTGGTGTGTATCCGACCTACGCTGTGCTTGGCAATACAAGGTACGAGATGCAGGAGCAGATGTCCGGAAATGATGTAGGAGATTACATCAGCAGAATAACGGTAACGGTCAGAGTGTCCTACGGATCGGAGTTCACAGAGATACTGAAGGCGTACAGGGCAGCCGATGCCGACAAGGAAGAGGCTGTGGCTGTAAGGCTGAATGATACCGATGAATATTATCTGTTCAGAAATACTGCCTATAAAAAAGAAAATGATATAAGTGCGGAGCCGTAACAGCTCCGCACTAATTTATACTAAAAATCATTTCCTTTAAAATAAAGTTTGTGAATTATTTGTCTTGAATATTTTGCGGAAAACGTGTATCATATATCTTGTATTCGATAAACAAGCTTTTTATTTAATGAAAGAAGGAACATTATGAAAAAAAGGACAATTATGTGTGTCATTGCTTCTGCACTTATGTGCGGCAGTATTGCTTCATGCGGAAAGAGCGTCGGCACTGACAGCAATTCAAAGACAGAGCCTTCAACAGCAGCTACAGAGGCTTCTTCCGAGGCAGAGACCACTGCTGCCGAGGCTGAAACTACAACAGCTGCCGAAAGCGAAACAACTACAGCTGAAGGCGGCGAGGCAGTCTCCGAGGAGCTCATTGCAGAGGCAGCAAATATACTCAACAATCTGAATACTATCGACTATATCGGCGGTGGTTCAAGTGTTGAGGTGGACGAGAGCGTAACATATACTGTTGATAATAAGTATCCCTATACAAAGGTCACAGATTCACGCTTCAGCTCTGTTGACGAGGTGAAAAAGTACGTTACCGACGCTGTAACAGGAAGCCTTCTTGAGAAAAGATACAAGGTCATTTATGAGGGCGAGCCTGCAATGTTCACAGACCATGAGGGTTCACTCTGGTTCCTCCAGGGTGCAAGAGGCTGCGGCTTCACATTCAACAGTGATCCTGTGGTATCAGATGTTACAGACGACTCATTCACTATAACAGTTACCTTCGATGATATGGGCGCTGATTCCACAATGGTAGTAAAGGCTGTCAAGGAGGACGGTCTCTGGAAGGCAAGTTCGTTCAAGATCAACGACAACGAAGAAAACGCAAGATAAAACAAAGGGACGGCGAGGGCAGCTCCCTGCGGCGAAATCGCGGCATAAAATTACCGAGCCCAAAATTTCGGGCTCGGTAAACCGCTTTTTCCGCTAAGGGGAGCAAACTTAAAGCCGTCCCTTTTGCATATCGTTTATATTCAGTGTATTACATCTTTTATTGAAGCCATGAACTGGCGGTACATATACAGCGAGCCCAGTGCGATAAGCGGCATCCGGCGCTGTTCTGCGTATTCGCAGGCAGTTTTTACTCCCGAATCAAAGTCGTCGAAGGGGCGTGTCTCAAGTCCTCGCTGAGTAAGCGCCTGTGCGAGAGCACTGCTGTTGAGCGCACGGGGATTATCGGGCTTTACCGCAAAGGCGGTGTCTGCCAGTTCTCCGAGCATATCTGCGTAAAGACCGTACTCCTTGTCAGCCATGACGCCTATGAGAAGAACCACCTTCTTATCTCCGAAATATCTGCGTATACTGTCTGCTGCACAGCGGATACCGTCGGGATTGTGAGCGCCGTCGTATATTATGAGAGGCTCTTTGCTTATGACCTCAAAGCGACCGTGCCATTTTACTTTTTCAAGTCCCTGGCGGACAGCACTTTCGGGAATATCTATCCCCTCTCTGCGCAGTATTTCGATACAGCTCAGCACGTTGACGGCGTTTTCAAACTGATATGTGCCGAGAAGGGGGATATGAAGCTTCTGCCCCTTGTATATGAGGTCAGTGCCGTTTATGGTACAGTTGTCATCTGACCATGAAAAATGTGCATAGTCGGGGATAAACAGCTCGCAGCCGAGCCTGTTTGCGGTATCGGCTGCTATTTCATAGGCTTCCTCGCTGTTACCGCCGAAGTAGGCAGGTCTGCCTGCTTTGAATATGCCGCACTTGTGGGCAGCTATCTCAGCAATGTTGTTGCCGAGAAATGCTCCGTGGTCCTTCTGGACGTTGGTCACTACAGATAAAACGGGAGCCTTTATCACATTGGTGGAATCGGTATCGCCGCCCATGCCGCACTCAACTACGGCAATATCGCATTTCTTCCGCACAAAAAGCTCGAAAGCCGCCGCTGTGAGAACTTCAAATTCGGTGGGCTTTTCGTCCATGCTCTCGCATATGGGAGCGATATAGCCGATAAGGTCAGCGAAATCCTGTTCGGAGATCACTTCGCCGCCTATCCGGAAGCTGTCTGTGATATCGGTTATGGCAGGAGAAGAGAATCCTCCCACCCTATATCCTGCGCATTTCAGTACCGAGGTGAGCATGGCTCCGAAAGAGCCCTTGCCGTTGGTGCCTGCGATATGAACTGTCTTTATTTTGTCCTGTGGGTCTCCCATAAGACCGAGAAGCTCGGTTATACGGGAAAGTCCCAGTACACTGCCGCGCTGAGCGGCTATTTTCATATATTCGATAGCGTCTGTATAATTCATTTCCTCTTGATCTTCTCAAGCTGAGCTGTGAACGCCTTATTGCTCATGAGCATATAGATGATAAATGTCTCGATCACTGCCATGATAAGGTTTGTCAGAGGTCTCCAGATAAGCTGAGGTCTCATTGCGGGGAAGAGAAAATAAAGACCTGTTGTGTTTATCATAAGAGATCCGATAAGTCTTGCGATGACTACTGAACAGGCAATTCTCGGGAGAAGCTTGTTCCTGAATACGTGATTGTACGCAAGACCTGCGAAAAATCCTGTAGCAGCAGCGCCTACTGTGATAAGGGGCATTGGAGTCATGCCTGTTACGAGACAGCCGATGAGATCAGCGCCTGCACCTACTGCCGCACCGATAAACGGTCCGAAGAAGATGCCTGCCATCAATACGGGCAGAGTTTCCGCGCTTATGCGGATAACGCTGAAGAAGTCAACTCTCAGCGATTTGCCCACAATGCTGATAGCGATAAGAAGTGCAGCCAGCACCAGTACCTTTGTGCTGCCGAAAAGTCTGATATCTGACTTTATTGCAGCGCCTTTGTTGTTTGCAGCCATAAAAAAATCCTCCTTTTCCTCACTCATACGACAAGAAAAGAAGGCATAGTTTCTTTTTTATTGTCCTATGAAGCGGGATGCAAAATATGAACCGTAAGCCGAAGCTTTTCGTTTGACTGACAACTCCCCGTTCAGCCAACACTGGAATACCCACAGGTATAACGAACATATTTTTACTCTTCAAAATATTGCAGTACCTTACTGCATTTACATTATAGCGCAGAGAAAGGCGTTTGTCAATAGAATAACACACGAAAAAAAGTCTGTTTATACTCTTTGTCAAATTGCTCTAAATGCACATGAACAGGTGGTAAAATTAGGCCAAAAAGCCGAAAATGTATAAAGCCCTTGACAAATCATCATAATAGTGATAAATTATAGTTAGCACTCAAAGAGCTAGAGTGCTAACGAGGTTGAAGGAAGTGAGTATCGTGGACGACAGAAAGCTCAGAATACTTGCTGCTGTGGTTGACGAATATGTCAGAACGGGCGAACCCGTTGGCTCGAAATCGATCTCGAAGCTTGAAAATATAAATGTTTCCTCTGCTACTATCAGAAATGATATGGCAGCTCTCGAACAGATGGGCTATCTCGAACAGCCTCACACCTCGGCAGGAAGAGTTCCTACCTTCAAGGGCTACAGGCTGTATATCGACGAACTTATGACGCCCCATGATCTTCCCGAGGAAGAGAAGAGAATGCTGGACGAAATGCTTGGCGACAAGGATACTCCTGAGGAGCTCCTTGTACAGAACGCCGCAACTGCCCTTACGGAAATAACTCACTGCGCCGCAGTAGTTACCAACGCTGTTCCGAGATTCTCGGTTATCTCAAAGGTGGAAGTTATCCCCACAGGCAAGCGCCTGTACGTGATACTTCTGATAACCTCAAACGGAAGCATTAAAAACAAGGCTTGCAGACTGGAATTCGACCTCAGCCACGAACAGCTGGATTTCTTTACACATTATATAGAGGAAAACCTCAGCGGTGTCTCCGTAGATGACCTCTCTGAGGAGATGTTCGATAAGATGGTAGCGGCAGTAAGCGCATATATGGTTTCCCTTTCACCGCTGGTAAAGGGAATATGTGAGCTCTCCGAGGACCTGCGTCAGCAGGAGCTCACCGTCAGCGGAAGCGAAAAGCTTCTGTCCTGCGAGGAGCTTGACAAGATGGAGGTCGTGAGATTCATCGAACACAAGGACGGCCTTTCAGAGCTCCTTGAAAATGCTTTTAGCGGCATACAGGTAAAGTTCAGTTCTGAAAACGACAGCTTTGCCATAGGCAATTCAAGCCTTATAGTCTCCAAGTACCGCAAGGGCGGCAAGGAGGCAGGCTCTCTCGGAATAATAGGTCCTATGAGAGTCGATTACAAAAAGATAATCCCTTACGTCGAATACCTGACGCAGAAAATATCTGCTCTCATGGACGGCGATGATGACATAATAAATGCTCCTTCAGATACACAGGAGCCATAGAAAGGAGCAATGACCGATGGAGAAAAATGAGAATATCTCCGAGGAGCTTGACGAACTCGAGGAAGAGCTGTGCGAGGATACACCCGAGGCTCTTGACGAGGACGACGCTGCCAGCGAGTACAACGATTCCGCCGCACAGTTCGCGGATATGGAGGAGGCGCTCGCAGAGGCAAACGACAAGTACCTGAGGTTATTTGCGGAGTACGATAACTACCGCAAGAGAACAGCTAAGGAGAAGACAGAGACATATCAGAACGCTTCAGTTCAGTGTGTTGAAAAGCTTCTTCCAGTACTTGACAGCTTTGAGAGATCACTTGAGGCTGAGTGCGGCGATGAGAACTTCAAGAACGGAATGAACATGATCTACAATCAGTTCAGGAACTTCCTCACACAGATGAATGTGAGCGAGATAGAGGCTCTCGGAGCTGAATTCGATCCCAACGTTCACAATGCGATACAGCAGCAGGACGGCACTGATTACGAAAGCAATCATGTCTGTGCTGTGTTCCAGAAGGGCTATATGCTCGGGGATAAGCTTGTAAGACCTGCTATGGTGGCAGTTGCAGTTTAGTCATTAGATCTGGCTGGGCTTCATATCAATCAAAACAATCAATATAACGTCCGCAGTGCGGACACCATTGGCTGAAAGCTAAAGGCTGACGGCTAATGGCTTATAGATCAGGAGGAATATATTATGAGTAAAATTATTGGTATCGACCTTGGTACAACAAACTCTTGCGTAGCTGTAATGGAGGGTGGTAACGCTGTAGTTATCCCAAACAGCGAGGGTGCAAGAACAACTCCTTCAGTCGTTGCTTTCACAAACAACGGCGAGCGTCTCGTAGGTCAGGTGGCTAAGAGACAGGCTATCACAAACCACGACAGAACAGTTTCTTCTATAAAGAGACACATGGGTTCTGATTATAAAGTTGCTATCGACGGCAAGAACTACACTCCTCAGGAGATCTCAGCTATGATCCTTCAGAAGCTGAAGGCTGACGCAGAGGCTTACCTCGGCGAGACAGTAACTGAGGCTGTTATCACAGTTCCTGCTTACTTCACAGACTCACAGAGACAGGCTACTAAGGACGCAGGTCAGATCGCAGGTCTTACCGTTAAGCGTATCATCAATGAGCCTACAGCTGCAGCTCTCTCATACGGTATCGACAAGGAAGAGGAGCAGACCGTAATGGTTTACGACCTCGGCGGCGGTACATTCGATGTTTCTATCATCGAAATGGGCGAGGACGTTCAGCAGGTTCTTGCTACAGCAGGTAACAACCGTCTCGGCGGTGATGACTTCGACCAGCGTATCATCGACTGGATCGTTGAAGAGTTCAAGAAGGCTGAGGGCATCGATCTTTCACAGGATAAGATGGCTGCTCAGAGACTTAAGGACGCTGCAGAAAAGTCCAAGATAGAGCTCTCATCCACAACAACTTCAAATATCAATATCCCGTTCATCACTGTTGACGCATCGGGCACTCCTAAGCACCTCGACCTCACACTTACACAGGCTAAGTTCAACGAGCTCACAGCTGACCTCGTTGAGGCTACAATGGGACCTGTAAGACAGGCTCTCAGCGACAGCGGTCTGAACATCTCAGAGATCAACAAGGTCCTTATGGTCGGCGGTTCTTCAAGAATCCCTGCTGTACAGGAAGCTGTTAAGAAGCTCATCGGCAAGGAGCCATTCAAGGGCATCAACCCTGATGAGTGCGTAGCTCTCGGTGCTGCATACCAGGGCGGTGTTCTCGGCGGCGACGTTAAGAACGGTCTCCTTCTCCTCGATGTAACTCCTCTTTCACTCGGTATCGAGACGGCAGGCGGAGTTTGCACAAGAATGATCGAGAGAAATACAACTATCCCTACAAAGAAGTCACAGGTATTCTCAACATACGCTGACAATCAGCCTGCTGTTGATATCAACGTACTTCAGGGTGAGCGTGAATTCGCAAGAGACAACAAGCAGCTCGGTACTTTCCGTCTCGACGGTATCGCTCCTGCACCAAGAGGAATCCCTCAGATCGAAGTAACATTCGATATCGACCAGAACGGTATCGTTCACGTATCTGCTAAGGACCTCGGAACAGGCAAGGAGCAGAACATCACTATTACTTCCTCAACAAATATGTCTAAGGAAGACATCGACAAGGCTGTCAAGGAAGCTGAGCAGTACGCTGCTGAGGATAAGAAGCGCCGTGAGGCTGTTGACAACAAGAACGAGGCTGAGAACCTTGTATTCCAGTGTGAGAAGGCTCTCACAGACTTCGGCGATAAGGTATCTGCTGACGAGAAGTCAAATATCGAGTCTAAGTGCGCAGCACTCAAGTCTGCTATCGAAGCAAACAATGACTCTGAGATCAAGACTCTCAAGGAGGACCTCCAGAAGGCATTCTATGACCTTTCCGCTAAGGTATATCAGCAGGCAGCTCCTAACGGTGCAGCAGGCGCACAGGGTATTGATCCTTCACAGTTCGCTAATATGGGCGGTGCTGCTGACGCAGGCGCTCAGGGCGGAAATGACGACGGAGTAGTTGATGCAGACTTCACTGAGGTTTGATAATGAAGATCAATAAAACTGTTAAAACGGTTATTATCATAGCTGCACTTGCTGTCTTAGCCTATTTCGGACTGAAATGGTTCGCAGGCTTTGCCAACGACGACCTCGGCGATTACGACGGCGGCAGGGGCAAATATGAGGATTCGATAGAAAACAGTTAATAATGCTTTAGGGCGGAAAATCATTCCGCCCTAAAGGTGTATTTACAGGCGCGGCAAAATATCACTGTTTTAATGGTGTTATGACGCGAAAAAGGGAGCGGAGGCTCTCCGCCCGCCCTAAAGGTGTATTTACAGGCACAGCAAATTAGTAAGTAGATAGTAGTAAGTAGATAGTAGTAATAACCAACTTCTGCACACTACTCTCTACTCTCTGCTCACTACTCACTAATAAGGAGAATAGATATATGGCTGAAAAAAGAGATTATTATGAGATCCTCGGTATCCAGAAGGGTGCTTCCGAGGAAGAGATAAAAAAAGCCTTCCGTAAAAAGGCAAGAGAAAACCACCCCGATCTTCACCCCGATGATCCTTCCTATGTAGAGAAGTTTCAGGAAATAAACGAGGCTAATGAGGTCCTTTCCGATCCGGAAAAACGTGCCCGTTACGATCAGTTCGGCCACGCAGGCGTTGATCCAAGCTACGGCGGAGGCGCAGGCGCAGGCGGTATGGAGGGCTTCGGCGGCTTTGCGGATATGGACGATATCCTCGGCAGCATCTTCGGCGGATTCGGCTTCGGAGGCGGTTCAAAGCGCTCCAACTTAAATGCTCCGAGAAGAGGCTCTGATATACAGGATACCGTTTCCATCAGCTTTATGGAAGCATGCACAGGCAAGAAGCAGGACATAAAGGTAAACCGTATGTGCGTATGCGACAGCTGTAAGGGCTCAGGTGCAGAGCCGGGTACTCAGCCCGATATCTGTCCCGACTGTCAGGGCAGAGGCTCTATCAAGGCTACTCAGCGTACTCCGTTCGGCGCTATATCTTCTACCAAGCCATGTCCGCATTGCGGCGGAAAGGGCAAGATAATCAAGAGCCCATGCAATAAGTGCCGCGGCGTTGGACGTATCAGAGTTCAGAAGAATGTAACTATCGACATACCCGCAGGTATCGACGACGGTCAGACACTCCGCGTAGGCGGTCAGGGTGACTGCGGTATCAACGGCGGTCCTAACGGCGACCTTCTCGTTGGTATCAATGTAAAGTCACACCCTATCTTCAGACGTGAGGGCTTTGACATACACTGCGATATTCCTGTTACTTATATGGAAGCCGTTCTCGGCGCGGAAATAACCGTTCCTACTATCGACGGCGACGTTAAATACAACATCGCCGAGGGTACTCAGACAGGCACTGTCTTCCGTCTTAAGGGCAAGGGCGTTCAGAGACTTCACCGCACAGACCGCGGAAACCAGTACGTCAAGATATACGTTGAAGTCCCCAAGAACCTCACCAAAAAGCAGAAGGACCTGCTGAAGCAGTTCGAGGCTTCACTTACCGAAAAGAACTACGCTAAGCGTCAGAGCTTCTTTGAAAAGCTCCGCTCAAAGCTGGATTTTTGACAATATTGACACAGACCTGTTGTAAATTTTTCGGCAGGTCTGTTTTTATACCGAAAGGAGGTACTTCATGTTTGAACAGGATTATATCATGCGGCAGATCAAGGAAATGACTGCTGTTATTGCCAGAGTTTTCTTCGGAAAGAAGACGTATGAGTCGTTTCCTATGCTGCAAGAGGCAGAAAGGCAAAAGGCTTTTGCACTCATAGAACAGATACAAAACGGCGAACCGAAAAAGGCTGTTGAAGAGCTTGACAGACTTACTGATAACAACACAATGGAAAATCTCATAATAGGTCTTGAGTTCTTTTCTCAGCTCAGCGATATGTCCGAGCATATACTTTTGAAGGATGGCTACAGCCTTGTTAATGCAAGGAGAGATTTCAGAAGATTTGCAAAAAAATTCGGCATGGAGCAGATGACAGACCTTTATTTCGGAGAAAATGACGCAGAAAAAGTCAGCGAATAAGTATAAAACCTCCCTGAGCGGACATAATATCCGCAAAGGGAGGTGTTTTTATGGTTGAACAGGATACGATAAAGCTTCTCAGGGAGTGTGACGCAGGCGTAAAAATGGGCATTTCCTCCATCGGAGATGTCATCAGCTACGTCAGCAGCCATGACCTTAAAAGAGTTTTGCAGGACAGCTCGCAGGAGCATGACGGGCTGAAGTCAGACTTACAGGGGCTGCTCGGGGAGTATCACGACGAGGGCAAGGAGCCTGCGGCTATGGCTAAGGGAATGTCGTGGGTCAAGACCAATGTCAAGCTTAAAATGAATGAATCCGACAGCACTGTTGCAGACCTTATCACCGATGGCTGCAACATGGGAATAAAGTCCCTGAGCAGATACCTGAATAAGTATCAGGCGGCAGATGAGCGCTCAAAAGATCTTGCTAAGCGTATCATCAGTGCTGAGGAAAAGCTTGGCACTGACGTAAGGGCATACCTGTAGAAATGGCGGACTGCGCAAATTAAAAAGGGATTCCGGGTATTCGGAATCCCTTTGGATTTATCTCATCATTGTTGGTTTTGCAGGAGCGCCCCACTTGTTATATATCACACTTGGCTGACACCAGAATATGATGTTTACAACAAGACCTATGAGTGATATGGGCGAGAAGAGACAGGAAAGACCTGATGCAATCTCCCATGTCCCCGGAATGAGTCTGAGATAGGTGGGAATGTTGCCTGCTAACAGGAGTACAAACCACCAGCCCGAATGCCCTGCGTCATGGAGTCGTCTGACTGCCGATGACCAGTATGGTATACCGATAGCGATACCCACAATAGTTCCGATTATCATTGGAGCGTAGAGCGAATTCATCAAGTCTTCAGGAGAGTGATATTTACCGGAATTTATTTCAGGGAATAATGTAGCTGACATAAGTACTATCATAATTACTCCCAGAATTATGCCTACAATGAAGTTGAACAGGAATCCCCACCAGAATTCACTTCGTGTTGAACGTCCCTTGAAGTTGAAATAGTTCTGGAAATAGAGCTTTATTGCCTCTCCGAAGCCAACGTATTTAGGACTTCCGTCGCCCTCATTGAATTCACCGTAGTGATCGAAGCCGTAGATAGGGCCCTGATACATATTTGGCTGACCGTAGCTGTTTGGCTGACCATAGCCGCTTGACTGACCGTAGCCGCTTGGCTGACCGTAGCTGTTTGACTGACCGTAGCTGTTTGACTGACCGTAGCCGCTTGGCTGACCGTAGCTGTTTGACTGACCATAGCCGCTTGGCTGACCATAGTTGTTTGACTGACCGTAGCCGCTTGGCTGACCGTAGCCGCTTGGCTGATCATAGTTGTTTGACTGACTGTAGTCGTTTGACTGTGAGTCCACAGTAAGGCTGCTGTCGGTTTCGGGAGCAGATGTTGGCACGGGAATTGCTGAAATATCGTCCATAGACCCCGACGCTATTTCCAGAGACGCACCACAGTTTTCACAATATCTGTCTCCTTCTTTGTTTTCATAGTTGCAGTATCTGCATTTCATGCTTATATCCTCCTTATATCATGATGTATATATTTTAGCAAAAAAACATTTTATTGTCAATATATCAATTATTATGTTTTTGTAAATTGTTGCGGAAAAGAAAAGCTCCCTCATGGGAGCTTTGATCACTTTATTTTCTTGATATGTCTGTACTTTAAGCGTCTTATCAGGTAATACATCATGGAGAAGAAGTCCTTGCCGAAGAATATTATGATGTTGATTATAGAGAGTATGATAAATATTCTTATATCGAAGGAGCCCTTGATAAAATCGTAAATAATTATTATCCCGTCAATAAGCGCAAGCCACTTTGCTTTTATGGGGATAACGTAAAATGCAAGAAGCTGTGCATTCGGGAAGAGTATTGCAAACGCAAGGAAAAGACTCAGGTTAAGATATTCATTGGTAGCAAAGCCAATTATGAAGCCTGCGGCGATACAGCCGATTATGCCCGTGAAGTAGAATACGTTGAACTTGAATGCGCCCCATTGGGACTCAAGCGACGAGCCCATGAACCAGTAAAAGTAGAGTATTATGGGCGTTAGTATGATAAGGATCGTCGACGGAGGCATGAATATAAATGATATTACACGCCATACCTCTCCCTGAAGTATCTTGTCGCGGTCAAAGCAAAGCAGCTGATACAGGTTTACGGTATTGTTGGGATTGGCTGAAAGTATCAGATCGGCTATCCATACAACAGCCATTCCGAGAACTATGTAGAGCATAAGATTGGAAATAGCAAATTTCCGGAATTTACGCTCGATCTTATTTAAGTATTGATTTAGCATTACAGAACCTCAATTTCCTATATTTTTTATTAGTATATCATGTACTCAGTAGTTTTGTCAAGGCGAAAAAAGCTGTTTTGGCGCAGAATGTACAGCAGATCAGGCATTATGCGGAATTATGTGATAAACAGGCCGTTCTGAGCATATGATGAAACGTATTCTTTCATTGAATTGCGCCCTTTGAAAATTATATATAGTTTTTGTGACAAAATTAATGTTTTCTGTGTTGACAACCGGTTTTTATTATAGTAAAATATATTATAGGATATTATGGTGAAAAGAATTTCAGCGGATTAAATTTTAAGGAGGAATGTTTAATGAAGAAGTTTTTAGCAGCAGCATCAGCAATCGCTGTCGCATGTTCAATGGCATCATGCGGTGCAAAAAAGGAAACCAGCAAACAGACAACTGTAAAGAAGACCATAGGAATCGCCATGCCTTCACAGAAGCTTGAGCGCTGGAACAACGACGGTGAGTCTTTGAAGTCGCAGTTTGAACAAGCAGGCTACAGCGTTGATCTGAGGTTTTCCGAAAACGATGCAGATCAGCAGAATGCCGATATAAACGGTATGCTGAAAGACGGTGTCGATCTTCTGCTTATAGCGGCAGTCGACGGTACTACGCTTTCAGATACTCTTACTGTTGCAAAGGAAAAGAACATACCCGTTGTAGCTTATGACCGACTCATAATGGACACGGATGCTCTTACATATTATGTTTCCTTTGATAATTATGCTGTCGGAAAGCTTCAGGGCGAGTTTGTAAAGTCTAAGCTTTATCTTACGAGCACTACATCAGAATATAATATTGAGTTCGTTGCAGGCGATGCAGGAGATAACAATGCACGGTATTTCTTTAACGGTGCTTATGACGTTCTGAAACCGTATATCGACAATAATACACTTCATATCCGTTCAGGAAAAAATACC
>SFMO01000082.1 GCA_004554385.1 Ruminococcus flavefaciens | reverse complement strand
TTCTCCTGTTATTTCTTTTATCGCTTGCTCAATTTTCGCCTGATATATTTACCGCCATATTCAAGCTGTTGTACAAGCTTTTCAGTCTCAGAATTATTATTAATCACAACGCTTATTGTTTCATCTTTTATAAACTCAAATCCTTCCGCATATGTTCTGAATGATATATTGTCAAATCCGTTGCATTCTTTGGCAATAGTATTCTGCTCTATAATATCATCCGAATATCTGAATAATCTCCTGTAATACTCTCTGATACATTCCTCAGACGTTATATCAAGTCCTTTTTCAAGCATATCCTTTAGTATTCCTGCACGTATTTCCATATCTCCACTTATTTTTTCGTCAGTTTCAAATATAAAAACATCTCCATATTCCATTCTTCCCTCACGGTTACATCTTCCTCCTGACTGCAATATACTGTCAAGTCCAGCAAGCTGTCTGAATACTGCCTGAAAATCGAGGTCAACACCTGCCTCAACAAGTGAAGTCGATACAACGGTTATTTTCTCAGCATCAGCTGAATTATTCCGCAGTTTATTCAAATCATCACGTATCTGCTTTATTGTTTCAGAACGATCGTATGGTGTCATATATGTAGACAAATGATACTTCTTACCTGATAAAAGCTGATACACTTCTCTTGCTGTTTTTCGGCTGTTGACTATTATCAGACTCGAATCATAATTATCAGCTTTTACAGCAATATTTTCAATATCTGTTTTCCCGAGATTTGTATACCTGCATTTCTGAAAATATCCGAAACCGCTCTTATCCTTGATCAATTCATCATAAGAAGCATTGCCGCTGTATCTTTCAAATAGTTCGGAAAAATCAGGCATTGTTGCCGAAAGAAACAGCACCTCACTGTTAAGATATTCTGTAATTAACCCTATTGCTCTCAGACATGGCTGTAAATATATCTCAGGAAGCATATGCACCTCATCAAATACAATAACCGCATCTGCCATGTTATGCATCTTCCGCAGTCCCGAACCTTTATAATGATACAAGGACTGAAAGAATTGTACACTTGTGGTTATTATAACAGGTGCATCCCAATTTTCGGTTGAACGCTTTAACTTTTCGGCTGTACTGTTTTCTTTTTCATCATCATAACAATAGTTTGAATGATGCTGAACTATATCTGCATATTTTCCAAATAACGACTCAAATGTTTCGGCTGTCTGCTCAATTATGCTTGTATACGGAATCACATAAATGATACGTTTCTTTTCATGTTCAATCAGCTTTTTTAAAGCTATTTTCATACTGCAAAGAGTCTTTCCGCTTCCAGTCGGCATATCAAGTATATTTATCCGTGAATCACCCAGACAATTCTCGAAAGCCTGCTCCTGCAATTCTGTTCTTGCAATTTTCAACGGAGTATCAGAATCAAGTGAACGTTTTTTCAATTCTTCATTGATTATATCAAGCATCTTCCCAAAATCAGCATCAAGTTCTCTGTCAGTATCAGGTGAAAAAAACCGCTCTGTATCAATATAATCTGCATCAGTCAGACACGAAAAAAGATATCGCGTAAAAAATGCATATTTTTCAATTGCTTCAATTCTGTTCTGATTTTTGAAAATAATTTTCAAAAGTTCAGAATAATCAGGCAGTTCAAGTTGGATTTCAGTTATATACGAACTATAATCAGCATCTCCTGTATAATACTTCTTGCGGTTCAGCTTTGCATGAAGTGTATTATCGGCGTCCGCACTGTCAACTGCCGTACCGCCGTCCGGCAACCCGGTGTGATGTCCAGCTATACAGTATTGCAGCATATATGACATATTTATTTCAATATCACTTTTAGCTAGTTTACCAATTTCAATTGCTCCACAAACGGAATGCTCATAGCGTATACTGCTACCTTCAAGTCTATTTTGAAAAGCCTCAGCATACTTGCCTATATCATGTGCTAAACCAACTTTATATGCAAGATCGCGCATTATATCATTAGAGTAATGCGATGCAAGTTCAGCTACGCCTATAAGGTGCTGCTTTATACTTTGTTCACTGTGTTCTGATTTATGGGCATATTTCATAACTACCTCTTTCCTTAATCCAAAAAGAATTTGATGGATATATGCAACACAAATATTATAACATTATTCAATAATACAGTCAATAACATACAATATTTTTTCTTATCACTACAAAAATGTTTAAAAATAATTCATATTTAAAATTTACCTTTAAAACTTTGTAAAGTATCAAAATAACACAAATACCCACGAGTATTTTCTCACAGTTATTTTAAGTTTACAGTTCATATCCAATTCTCGAACTAAGCATACTCTTTTACAATGGCGAAAAAAGCGGAGCTTGCCAAAAGCTGTGGCTACATTATGATATGGCAGCTCACGCAGGACGCAAAGGGTGAAAAGTCGCTGCTGAAGGTGATAAACGACACACTCCGCAGAGGATCCTATATTACGGGAGATGTGAACGCTGACGGCAGCTTCAATGTGTCCGACCTTGTACTATTACAGCGGTGGCTGCTTGCGGCTCCCGACGCTGAGCTTGCAAACTGGCAGGCAGGCGACCTATGCGAAGATAACAGGCTCGATGTATTTGACCTCTGCCTGATGAGAAGAATGCTGGTAGAATAAAGCGAAGCTCCCCGAGTGATTCGGGGAGCTTAATTTCATATTCTTTGACAATCTAAATCATAATACGGCTTCGATATTACGTGCCGAATATAGTAAGCGGTCGATGCAAACAATTTTCTTGCTCTCATCAACGTGATAAAAAATCAGGTAGTTTCCGACAGGGATAAAATGATAGTTTATTTTAGAAATATTTGGATATACAGGGAACGCAAGCGGTGCTGAATCCAGCATAGCTACGTTATCTTTGACCTTTTTAAGCAGGCTGCTTGCTGCACTTCTGTTCTTCAAAGTTCCCGCAATGTACAACAAAACACTATCAAGGTCCGACTCAAAGGATTTAGTGACAAGTATCTTATAGAGCATATTTGCTCTCCAGTCTTGCAAATGCTTCATCGGCGACAGATACGTTTCCTTCAGCTATATCCTGTTCGGCTTCAGCGAGCTTTCTTTCAATGTCAGCTCGGCTGTTGATTATAACGCTCTGAGGTGCAGGAAGCTGTACCGGAAACGGCAGACTTCCGGTGAGGTTGACCTGACAGAGCAGCATATTGACGGCATCTGAGATCGTAAGCCCAAGCATAGCAAGTGTCTGCTCGGCATTATTCTTGGTTTCCTCGTTTACACGAATGTGGATAGTATCAGTTTTAGCCATAAAACTCACCTGACCTTTCGTTATTATTCTGATTATATTGTATCACATCTGTTACACATTGTCAACACGTTTTTCTTTGATATTTTGTCAAGCCTTAGAGACACACTTTCTCACAGATCTTCAGATATTTTCAAAAAACTACTTGACAACCGCGGAAATACGTGCTATAATGGGTTTAGTTAAATAAGAGAACGTTCGTTTCAATGGCGTTGACGTATCTTTAGGTTCTGGCGGAGCAATCCGTGCAGGTTCAACTCCTGTCACCCGCACCAGCACAGAGCCTGTGCCCGCGACCACGTTGTCGCTCGCAAAGCTCGCTTACCGTTATCGGGAATGATAGTTGTACATCGCTTACGGCACTGTCATCTATTTAGTACAGATAACACAGCGGGGAGCCCCCGCGGACAGTTTCGCGTCTCAGTTTTTCTGGGACGCGAATTGTTTTTCCGCGCATGAAAGCCATCTGTTTCGTACAGGCAGCACATTCAAAAGTCCGATTATTCGGGCTTTTTTCTTTTGTATCTCTCTATTACTACCTTGGTACCAGGTAATGGGGCGCAAAACGTGTATTTCGTGTGTATGCCTAAAAGTTCCCTGTCAAGACATCTTGAATTACGTGATAATAAATCCTATATTATCAACTAATTCAATTACGATCACTTCCAAAATAGTCAAGAACACTATAATAAAAACGAAAACAATTATCATTTTGTTTAAGAAGTAGAATTAGCAAGTGAATTATTGACAAACAGTTAACTTGCGAATATAATATAAAACTGAAAATGATTATCGTTTTCATATTTAGTCGAATGGGGTGAAACAATGGCGACATACAAAACCATGCAGCGAGCCAGTATATTATCTTTTCTTGAGACTAATATCGGGAAGGCATTTACTGTAAAAGAGATCATCGAAGGTATACGTTCCAATAGTGCCGTCAGTTGTTCTCCTTCCGAAAGTACGGTTTATAGAATTATGAGCGATCTTGTAAAAAATGGTATTGTGCGGCGTAAGATCAATCAGAACCGTGAATATCAGTATCGACTATCAAATGAGAATATAGGCAAGATCAGTGTCCGATGTAAGATATGCGGTGCGATTCAGCATATTGATGAAAAAGTCTGTTGCGATATCATAGATGAACTGAAACATAATGTTTCGATAGGAACTGACGAAGATATAGAAATACTCGGAATATGTGATAAATGCAAGTAAAGCGAGGTGAGCAGATATGTCAAAAAGCAGAAACAGAGCAATATCGTGGATAGTGCTTATGGTATTCAGCCTTGTTATATTCTGCTCATCTGCCTATATTATTGTTCACGCAGATCATGATTGTACGGGTGAGGACTGCTCCATCTGTATGGAGCTTGCAGAGTGCCATAAAACGCTGCATACGCTTGGAACAGCGGTTGCAGGAGCATTACAGCTTACGCTGATGCTCTGCATTGTTGCGGCTCTTTGCAATATCATTATAAGATCTCACTCTGAACATACAACTCTTATTTCTCTTAAAGTGGAGCTTCTGAATTGAATATTGACGCTTATCCCATGTTTGAATAAAAGTGTGTTCTGGTATTTCCTCCTTGAAATAAGTATGCTCTTGATACATGGGAAAAATGGCGTTTAAGGAGCAGTATGCCCCCTTTTTTAAGTGCGCCTTGATTTATGTGATTCAATTATTCAATTCGGAGGTTCTATTTTTATGTTTAAGAAAAAATTTGGCATTTATGCCGTAACACTTACTATGGCTGCAATGGGAATGACAGGCTGCTCATCGAACAGTTCTTCAAGCAGTAAGACAGAAGCAACAACACAGGCTGCTAACAAAGCAAACTCTGATCCTTTCAGTGTAGTTTGCACTATCTTCCCTGAGTACGACTGGGTCAAGGAAATACTCGGCGATCACGCTGACAATGTTGAGCTTACTTATTTGCTCGACAATGGTGTTGACCTTCACAGCTACCAGCCTACCGCTGATGATATGATGAAGATATCCAACTGCGACCTGTTCGTATATGTGGGCGGAGAGTCCGATGAATGGGTAGAAGACGCTCTTGCAGGCGCTGCTAACAAGGATATGAAGGTCATCAACCTTATGGACGTTCTCGGTGATTCCGCTAAGGTTGAAGAAACGACAATGATCTGGACATTGATGCAGAGCTGCTCCTCAGTATCTGCGGCAAAGGAGAAGAAATATGATATGGTATCCATATGCACAAATGAAAACTCTTGACGCTCCGATAAAAATATCCCGTGCACAGGGAGTTCACCTGTACACCGAAGACGGTCACGACCTGATAGACTCAGTATCCTCATGGTGGAGCGTTATACACGGCTACAATCACCCCGAAATAAATGCCGCCATAAGCGGACAGCTTGAAAAATTCGCACACGTTATGCTTGGCGGACTGACACATGAGCCCGTTCAGCGGCTCTCTGACAAGCTGGCAGAATGGCTTCCCGGAGACCTTGACTACTGCTTTTTCTCGGACTCGGGCAGTGTTGCTGTAGAGGTATCACTGAAAATGGCATTGCAGTTCAACACCAACCGCGGCTCAGACCGTACTATGATACTTGCTCTCGAACATGCCTATCACGGCGATACCTTCAAGGCTATGGAGGTAGGTGACGACGAGGACTATCACTTTGCCTTCGGCAAAAACAGTGAGAAAAAACATGGAGTTGTGCATATCCCAACTGAGGTACCTGCACTTGAAAAAGCCTTTGCCGAGTACGGCGAGCGCCTTACCTGCTGCATTGTCGAACCGCTGCTGCAGGGCGCAGGCGGAATGCGTATGTACGACGTCAGCTTCCTTCAGAGAGCAAGACAGCTCTGCGACGAATATGATGTACTCCTGATCTTTGATGAGGTCGCAACAGGCTTCGGACGCACGGGAAACCGCTTTGTTGCTGACCTTGTTCTTCCCGATATACTGGTACTTGGAAAGGCACTCACAGGCGGATATATCGGACACGCTGTCACAGTTGCCAACAAAAGGGTGTGGGAAGGCTTTATGAGCGACGATCCCACTCACGCTTTCATGCATGGTCCAACTTTCGTGGGAAACGCCCTTGCCTGCTGTGCCGCACTCAAATCCATTGAACTCTTCGAGCGTGAGGATTACCTTTCAAAGATACACAGGATAGAGGAGATCACAAGACGCGAAATGGCAGGCTTCAGTGATCCCCGTGTGAAAGAAGTCCGTATCATGGGCGGCTGCGTATGCATAGAAGTATACGACGAAAAGAGCCTTGAAGGATTCAGAAAATTCGCATACGAAAGAGGTGTATTCAGCAGAACATTTCTGAAATATATGTACGCTATGGTACCATATGTTATCTCAGAAGCTGAGCTTGTCACCATTCTGAACACCATGAAGGCATGGTTCGCATACCTGAAATAAAGTTTTCTCTCCTTTGTACAGTGTCTCATGGCGGACTTGACAATAACTGCTGTTTGGAGTATAATAATAGAAATCCACTTTGGCTCAGCCGTGAAAGGAGATACAATGAACGTTACAAGGATAATATCCATTATGCTTGGGCTCATCGCCGCTGTACTCATTGCAATGGCAGGAAAATCCTGCGCTAAGGATATAGCAGAAAAGAATAAAGAACGCCGTATGAGCAACACCTCTGAAGTGCCGTCATACCACCTTATAACCGACCCGCCCGCTACTGCTGTTCCCGAAAATCCCCCTCATCTTATTGAAGAGACCGAAGGCACTACAGAGCGCGAGTACATCACCGTTACAAATATGCTTGGCGAGGTACTGGAAACTATCCCGGTAACTACTCCTGAGGAGGCTCTTATCCCGACAACTACGCTTTCAATGCTTGAGGAATATGAAGCAAAAAATAATCAGGGAACAACTTCCATATATGAAGCTCCATCAGAAGAGATACCCTATGTATCAATTGATCCGAATGGCTTCAGCTATGAAATGACCTGGTAAAATATAGTAAGGAGAAAAAATTATGGTAATCATCGAAATGGAAAACGGAAAGAAGATCAAGATAGAGCTTTACCCGGATATTGCTCCTATCTCATGTGAGAATTTTGAAAAGCTTGTAAAGCAGGGATTCTATGACGGTCTCACTTTCCACAGAGTTATCCCCGGCTTCATGATCCAGGGCGGCTGCCCCAACGGCACAGGTACAGGCGGTCCCGGCTGGCATATCAAGGGCGAGTTTGCTGCTAACGGCGTAAAGAACGACCTCAAGCACACAAGAGGAGTTCTCTCAATGGCTCGTTCAATGATGCCCGATTCAGCCGGCTCACAGTTCTTCATCATGCACGAAGACGCTCCTCATCTTGACGGCAACTATGCTGCCTTCGGCAAGGTAGTAGAGGGTTTGGATGTAGTTGACGAGATCGCAGAGTGCGCTACAGACTACAACGACAAGCCGCTTACTCCTCAGGTAATGAAAAAGGTAACAATTGAATAATGCATAATTAAAGGCTTCACATAAAGTGAAGCCTTTTCATTATGCCGAAAGCATAATACATACAAGAAAGAAACACGCTATCCCTATATGTATCCTGCACTTCATAAACGCCTCTTTCAGAGAAAGCTGATAGCGGAACATTCTGTACAGTATACCGATTATCGGAGGCATAAGCATTGCAATAAGCCCCAAACCGCCCAGATCCTCTGAACTGTAAGTCACAAAGAAAAGGAAAAAGGCAAGGCATTCCAGCGCTATGAGCTCAACAGCAATATAGGATACAGGACTTTTCTCCTTTCCGCTGCTCTTTGAACCATCAAAGGCAAGTATTGCCGCAGCCTGATTTTCTGCTTCCTTCAGCATGTCTGTCTTACCATCATCTTCCGGTATTTCTTCCTCAGGGGTATCCTCGACGGTCATCTCTGCGGAAATTTCTTCCGCTTGCTCTTCAAGCTTGCTGTAAATGGATCCATCTGTTTTTTCCTCAGCTGTCGGAGTCTGTCCCGGAAGCTCTATTTTCTCGCGGAGCTTCGGGTCAAGTGAAGCAAGTATTGCGCTGAGGTCTTTTTTATCGTTCTGCATATTTCTCATTCCTATCAGTGTTAAAAATAAAATAATTCATAAAGCATAAGTTTCAGCCGATTCAGCCTTTTTGCATTTTCAAAATAAGCTATGGGACGCCGTTCCCGACGTCCCACGCATAATTACTTAAGGTAACCTGCCAGTCCGCTTATATTCTGCTTTCTGATCTCACCTGCCACAAGACCTGCAACGATATTAGCACCCTTTTCGCAGAAGTGAGTACCGTCGGTAGAACCTGCCACAGCTCCCATAAGGTGATAGCTCTTGGCAGTATCATAGCCAACAGAGTTGTAGTGGTTCACCATAAGGGTATTGAGGTCGATGCATGGAATGCTGTACTTCTTGGCAAGGTCGTAGCAAGCCTTGTTGTAATCGGTGTAGCTGTTTACGAACCTGCCGTTTGAGTATGCCTTCATGCCGATAGTTGTTGTTACCAGGATAGGTGTTGCACCCTTATCCTTGGCTGAGGTAATGAACTGGGTCATGTACCACTCGTAAGAGCCTGAAGACGGGCTGTTTACGTTTCCGCACACAGGAGCATATCTGTCCGCATTGGACTTGCCTGCGTCATTGATAGCAAACTGTATCATTACGAAATCGCCGCTCTTTAAGCTGTCTGCAATGGTCTGCCATCTGCCTTCGTCATAGAACTTCTTTGAGCTTCTTCCTGCTATAGACTGATTTGAAACAGAAATATCGCTGTTGAAGTAGTTCTGCATGTAGTAGCCCCAGCCCTGCTGAGGAGCGTAGGACTCACGGTAGCTCTGAACGGTGGAGTCGCCTGCGATATAGAGAGTATGCTGACCGCCGCCGCTGTTCTGCTGTTCCTGTGACGGGTCATAGATCTCTGCATATGGCTCATCGGTGAGGATAAGCTCTATATAGTCGATATTCGGAGCTCCCTCGGACATTGCCGACTGCATGAGGATAGTGTTGCTTCCTGCCTTGAGAGGGAGAACTATTCCGAATTCCTTCCAGTCAGTCCATGAACCCGAACCCGGGAAGGACTGCATCCAGCAGAAATCGAGATTGTTGTTCACAAAAAGCTTCATCTTACGGTCATTCGTTGAACCGTTTGCGAAGCGGATATGTGTCATGTAGTTGCCGTCAGCAGGCACATTCACGCTGAAAGTGATGTTGCTGTCGGCGTTGTTGCCCAGGTTTACATAGCCCTTGCTGCCGGTGTAGCCTGCATTGGTAGTCTCGATGACGCCGTCGTTCCATGTCTGGTCAGCAGCGAAATACCTGACAGGCACGGGAGCTGTAGTAGTTGTTGTGGTAGTCTCTGTAGTTGTTGTAGTCGAAGCTGTAGTTGTCGGCGAAGTCACCACAACATTTACAGGAGAAGGAAGTGTATCCAGTCCGAGGAGGCACCTCTGTATGAACATAGCGTCATTGACAGTCATACCGTCATTACCGCCTGTAACATCTGCGTTGAGACGTCCGCTCTCGGTTATAGCGTGGCTGTCTGTACCGCCCAGATCGTATTTGTTCGGGTTTGCAAGAGCCTGCATGATGAGTACTATATCCGACATATCGATCTCACCGTCGCAGTTGGCGTCGCCGTATTTGACAGAGATCTCCGGAAGTGTGGTTGTCGGCTTTACTTCCTCTGTAGTAGTTACAGTGGTAGTAGTTAAGGTAGTTGTTGTGGAGGTCGTGGTAGTCACCACGTTCTCGACCTCTGTCATTTCCCACTTCTGGCAGTTATGACCGTTTACTGCCCACTGCTGGATATTTGCACCATTGTTTGTTGCAGCGCTGCCTACTTCCACAGCACATGCGTCACGGGAAGCTCTTGTGAGGATAGTCACTGTGCCGTCGCCGTTGTCCTGGAACTTGAAGAACTGGTCACTGTAGCCGTTCTTTTCCGCAACGACTATATTTGCGCCGTTGTCGCGGCTTCCGTTGTCAACATAGAGGTAAAGATCGGTATCAGCAGGCTTTATGTAGAAATAATCGCCTGTAGCCTGTACGCATTTCCATGTATTCTGAGGCTGTGAGCCGTTTGAACTTCCCTGCTGAACATTTTTATCAGCAGTCTCCATGTAAAGTCCGCTGTTGACGTTTTTGAACATATAGCTCACTTCCGACTTGGGGTGTATAGGTTCTCTCGCAGGAGCACCTACCTCATCAGCCATTATCTCAGCTATTTTCTGAGCGCCCTTTTTGCTCTGGTGGAGATCGTCGTTGGAGCCGTTAGCCTGTATAGCGTAGTATGAAGCCATACCGTCATAGCCTACGGAAAGACCAAAGTTCTGCCACCTGGTAAACAGGTCAACGACTTTTACGTTCTGTTCGCTGCCTATCTTATCAAGAGAGCCTCCGTACCAGCGTCCTTCAAGCCTTGGATTACGCTGAAGGTCTCCGCGTCTGCCCTGCTGCTTGACGAGGATTACCTCCATTCCCTTAGCCTTGGCTCGCTTTACCATATCGGTGACTGTATTGTAGTACTCCGTTTCATTGGAGTAATTCGAATCATTGATGCCGATGGAGATTATGTAGTAATCTCCCGACTTTCCGTATTTTTCAATGGGAGCAAACTGACCTGCGTCCACGAAGCCCTTGGCGTACTGTCCGCTTGTAGCCATGTTGCGGACCTCATAGCCGCTGCCGAAAACGCTGCCGTTGAAGAACTGTCCCCAGCCATGCTGTGAAGTATCGGCACAGTTATAGTAATTAGCAACGGTAGAGTCACCGCATATCCATACCATAGGCGGCATAGTGCCCGTGGTATTTATCTGTGTTATCTCAACAGCGGAAATTGACTGCTCGCGCTTGCTCATGCCCTCAACAGCCTGTATGTTCAGCTGTCCGTCAGTAACGGGGAGTTTGACAGTCTCTGTAGCGCCTCTGCCCGTCAGGTTCATCATCTGGACCATGCCTTCGAGCTTTATGGTAGTTCTCGGAGCATTTCCGATAGTCACCTTTACCTCATAGAGACCTTTCGGAAGGTCAACATTGAAGGTGTTGCCCGAGCCGTAATCGTTGAATTTTACAGCGTCTGCCGTAACTCCGCTGCCTCCTGCGGATACGTTTGCGACGTTCCATGTCTGTGCGAAGCCGTAGCCTCTGCCTGCGTTATAGCCGTCTGCGGCTGAAACTCCTGTGTAGCCGCCTGCAGCTCCGCTTCCGCCGAAATCAAACTTCCAGTTTGCCTGAGCAGCCTGCGCCTCAACAGGCTTGACTGCGCTAAAATCGCTCAGTCCTGCAAAAGCTGAAAGAGACAGCGCCAGAGAGGTCAGACCGCTGATAAGTCTTTTTGCTTTCATATGATTCCTCCAATTCCGTACTTCAAGTACGCATAATTATCTAAACTAATTATAACATTGTTAAGAATTCAAGTCAAGCCTTTTCGTAGTCAGTTTTAAAAAAATCCATACTGTTTTTGTGCTGTTTTAACAATATGGTTATGTTATTAACGCTGTAAGGTACAAAAAAGCTGCCTTCACAGGCAGCCCTGATATCGGTTCTGAATTACTTCACTGAATGTCCAGCTTTTCCATAAGCTCAGGGAGGTCGCTGAACTGCTGAAGCTCAGGAACGGTCTGCTTTATGGTCCCGAAGCCGTATGCGGAATGTATAAAGTCAAGACCTGCCTTCATGGTGGCGTCGTAATCACCCTGTATGTCGCCCACGTACCATGCCTTGTCCAGTCCGTTACGCTTTGAAAGGAGAGCAATGTTGTCCCCTTTTTCCATGAGGTTATTGCCGTAGCACTCGATGTCCGCAAAATATCTGTCAAAGCCGTAATGCTCCAGAAAAGCTTCTATATAGCCCTTCTGGCAGTTGCTTACGATATAGAGCCCGTAGTGCTCTCCCAGACGGGTCAGAGTTTTCTCAAGTTCGGGATAAAGCTCTCCGCCGTGCTCTCTCAGGTAGTCATTTTCGTGGATACAGCACTGGTCAAGAAGCTCCATTCGCTTCTCTTTTGAGAATCCGCTGAAAAGTATATCAGCTATCCTGTCCATGGTAAGTCCCATTACTCCCATAACATCAGACTTTGTAATATCGGGGATATCCAGTCCCAGTTCTCTTATCTTTTCTGTCCATGATGCGGCAACATTCTCCGAAGAATCCCAGAGTGTGCCGTCCATATCAAATATTATTCCCTTTTTCATTTTCCCTCCGTCATTCTGCTGTATATTTCGGCAAGCTGAACAGTGTCATGCTTTACCTCGTCAAGGACAGTTATCCTGCCTGTACGTACAGTTCTTGCCTTTTTCCACATATTCTCGAACATCTCCGCAGTTATGCCATATGACCTCGGATCTATATCCACTCCATAAGTGCTGAAGAAGCTTATAAGTCCGTCGGGCTCCTGTCCCTGGAATATGCATGCAGGGATACACCCCATTGCAACAGCAAGTCCGTGAGAGATCTTTATCTCTGGGTAGTACTCCTCAATGGCGTGAGCGAAAAGATGCTCACTTCCACTGCAAGGGCGTGACGAGCCTGCTATTTCCATGGCAAGCCCCCCCATAACAAGAGCTCTTGAAAGTATACGTATAAATACCCTGCTCTTGAGGTTCTTCTCATCGCAGTGATACACCGAATCATAGCTCATTCTGCTGAGAGCATATGCGAAGTCGTCAACAGGAGTGCCTGTCTTCTTCGCAGAGAGCTTCCAGTCATAGAGAGCGGTATGCTTTGCAATGGTGTCACCTATTCCCGAAAGAGTCTGGTTTTCGGGAGCATTGCTTATCATATTGGTATCAACGATTATAGCCGTAGGTATCTTGCATTCAATAGTCTTGCGTGCCATTCCCTCTGTCTCAAGTACCGAAAAGGGCGAAGCAAGCGAGTCATTGCTCAGTGATGTGGGCATACATATATATACAGCCTTGCTGATATGTGCGGCATATTTTGCAGTATCAAGGACTCTG
>SFMO01000081.1 GCA_004554385.1 Ruminococcus flavefaciens | reverse complement strand
GTGCGCCCGGAAAGGGCATAAAGAAAAGTAGAATAGAAAGGAACTACCCTGCAAAACAGCGCAGGACACAGCCGTTCTAACCGAAAGGCGAAAGCTGACACGGGAACATAGCACGAACGGAAAGCGGTAAGTTACTCAAAGGCAATCGGGTACGACTGAACTGCAATGTGAATCAGATACAAGGTATAGGCTGGGTTTGCCGAATGCAAGTTTCGAGTTTTTGTTATGTGCAGAAACAGGAAAGTGCCTGAAACCTGTTGCGTGAATGAAATAAATTATGAGTGTGGACTTATTTGCTGTTTCAATATTCATGCAGCCTGTAGGAGAACCTATGGAAAAGAAACGAAAGCAGTACCGAAAATCTGAGCTTTCCAAATCTTTATGCTAACCGGGGATACCCTAAACGGAAATGCCTGAAAGGGCTATGATTTTCAGAATCTGAATATTCCGCAGGGGTACGGAGTACCCGTAGTAGTCTGAGACGGTAACGCCGCTTACATGGCGAAGGGGTACAGTTACAAAATGCCTGAATTAAAAATTGATTAGGGAGGAATGCCTCAATGAAACCAACAATGGAAATTCTGGCGGGATTACAGAAAAACTCAACAGAAAATGCAGACGAAATATTCACGAGACTATTCAGATATTTACTGCGTCCGGACATTTATTTTACAGCATACAAGAATCTGTATGCAAATTCCGGCGCAGGCACACGGGGTATCAACGATGATACGGCGGACGGATTCGGGGAGGAGAAGATTCAAAAAATCATCGAATCTCTGCGTAGCGAAAGCTACCGACCGAACCCTGTCAGACGAACCTACATTCAGAAAAAGAACAGTAAAAAATGCCGACCTCTTGGGATTCCGACCTTTTCGGACAAGCTGGTGCAGGAAGCACTGCGAATGATTTTAGAGGCGATTTATGAACCGATTTTTCTGAATGAATCTCACGGCTTCAGACCGAATCGAAGCTGTCATACTGCACTGAAAACGATCAAGCGGCAGTTTGGCGGTGCAAGGTGGTTTGTGGAGGGCGACATCAAGGGTTGCTTTGACAATATCGACCATGAAATTCTGATAAAAATACTCAGAAACAAGGTCAGAGATGCCCGAATTATCAAGCTGATTTATCGTTTTCTGAAAGCAGGCTATCTGGAAAATTGGCAATATCACAAGACCTACAGCGGCACACCGCAGGGTGGTATTCTGTCACCGTTGCTTGCAAATATTTATTTGCACGAGCTTGATAAATTTGTCATGAAGCTGAAAGAGGATTTTGATAAACCTCAAAAAGATAATATTACACCGGAATATCGGGAAAAACATAATGAGCTGAAACGCTTATCGGACAGGCTGAAAAAAGTCAGCGGTGAAGAAAGGACGCAGTTACTGGAAGAATACAAAATCAAGCGCAAAAAGCTCATGACAATTCCCTGCACTGCACAGACAGATAAAAAGCTGAGATATATTCGTTACGCAGATGATTTTCTGATTGCCGTCAAAGGCAGCAAAGAGGACTGCAAGGCGATAAAACAAAAACTATCGGAATTTATTTCCGGTCAGCTTAACATGGAACTCAGCGAAGAAAAGACACTTATCACGCACAGCAGTGAATGTGCAAGATTTTTAGGATATGACATTCGTGTCAGGAGAAGTCAGGCAATTAAGTGCAAGCACAGCGGAAACCGCAAAATCAAAAAGCGCACTCTGAACGGGAGCGTTGAACTGCTTGTTCCGCTGAATGACAAAATCCATAAGTTTATTTTCTCCAAGAAAATCGCAGTGCAGAAGAATGACGGGACATTATTTCCGGTGCATAGAAAATATCTGATTGGTTCTACCGACCTCGAAATTGTCACAATTTACAATGCAGAACTGCGAGGTATTTGCAATTATTACAGCCTTGCTGTAAATTTCAACAAGCTGAACTATTTTGCATATCTCATGGAATATAGCTGCCTGAAAACAATTGCTTCACGGCACAAAAGCAGCATTTCCCAAGTCATCGGAAAATATCGGTGCGGAAAGAACTGGGGTGTACCTTACGAAACAAAAAGCGGAACAAAAATCCGCTTCTTTGCTGACTATTCCGAATGCAAAACATATTATGATTATTCCGATGTTATCAGCAATGCGGCAATTATGTACGGCTATGCTGTCAACACCCTTGAAAATAGGCTCAAGGCTCATGTATGCGAGCTTTGCGGTGCGGCAGACAGCCAGTTTTATGAAGTCCACCATGTCAACAAGCTCAAAAATCTGAAAGGAAAAGAGCATTGGGAACGTGTCATGATTGCGAAAAAGCGCAAGACACTGGTGGTTTGCAGGCATTGCCACAAAAGCGTTATCCATAAAAACTGAGTTTTTCATCTTATTTGTAACAGAGCCGTATACTTGGAAACAAGTACGTGCGGTTCCCGGAGAGGTCTGCACAAACCTGCCGTCGAAAGGCGGTACGGCGGTGCTTTCCTACTCTACAACATAGCCTTTTCCCTTATGCTCAGCCACTTTCCTGAGATACTCCGCAATATTTTCCCCGTCATAGGAAAGATCACCTGCCATACGAGCGGTGACGATAATATCCTCAAAGCCTGTCAGCTCATCGGACAGCTGGGAAACTATCGCCTCTTTTATATCATCGGTCTGATAGTCGTCATAGATCACTTCATTATCATCTTCATCATAATAGACCGTAAATTCATCTTTTCCGTGACTCATTT
Source organism: Ruminococcus flavefaciens (assembly GCA_004554385.1). GTDB lineage: Bacteria > Bacillota > Clostridia > Oscillospirales > Ruminococcaceae > Ruminococcus > Ruminococcus flavefaciens_T. Next base: position 123,042 of record SFMO01000081.1, on the reverse strand, counting down.
TCACTTCGGTAAGTCCCGCATAGTATGAGCCGCTTTCCAAACACCACGCCTTTTTTACATCTACATTTCTAACCTTTGCACTTATACCGTATTTCTCCTTGATATACGCCTTAGCAGCACCGCCCTGCACCGAAACGCTTGCACTGCAGCCTGTATTCAGGCACATAGCTGCGCAGAAAACAATAACAGCAAGTATCGATATCACTTTATTTTTCACGCAGATCGCCTCCATGTATTATTTAGTGATACCATAATAACACAAAATATTCCAAGCAGCAAGCTGTCAAATGTCATTTTTTTAATGACATTTGTCATTATTTTCAAAAAACAAAAAGGACGAACAATGTTCGCCCTCAGCTAAACTATAAATGATAAAAGTAAAATCCCGAAGCTATTGCTTCGGGATTTGGTCAATGACGAGAGTATTCCCCCGCCACTATGGAGCGGATTACGAGGCTCGAACTCGCTACCTCCACCTTGGCAAGGTGGCGCTCTACCAGATGAGCTAAATCCGCATTGTATATAGAACGCTGTCGCGTTCTATATGGTGCTTCCGGTCGGAATCGAACCAACGACACGGGGATTTTCAGTCCCCTGCTCTACCGACTGAGCTACAGAAGCGTGTTGGCGACCCCGAACAGATTCGAACTGTCGACCTCCTGCGTGACAGGCAGGCGTTCTAACCAACTGAACTACGAGGCCATGTGGTGGGGACTACAGGGCTCGAACCTGTGACCCTCTGCTTGTAAGGCAGATGCTCTCCCAGCTGAGCTAAACCCCCACATCGCATTGCTTTATTTGGTTTTGTTTGTCGTCTTGTCCCTGACGACGAAAATAATTATACCACGGTATTTCAGATTTGTCAAGCGTTTTTTTGAAAAAAATTTCAGATTTTTTTGAAATTGCCACTTTAAGGCTATATTTCGCAGAAAAAACTTTTTGAAAAACAAAAAAATTCCGGATTGTATTGATAAAATAGGTTTTTTATGATATATTATATGTATATATTATTATACGGAGGACAAGATATGGGATTTCATTTCAGAAAAAGCTTCAAGATCGGAAAGCTGTTCCGCTTCAACAAGACCAAGAAAGGCGGAAGCATTTCCATTGAGGGACCAAAGATCGCAGGCAAAAAGGTGAAGGTCACCGTAAACAACAAGAAAAAAGCTACCGTCAGTCTTCAGGGCACAGGCATCTCCTATGACACAGACCTGGGCGGCAAGAAAAATTCTTCCAAGAAATGAGTACTGCCCATGAAGAGACTTCTTTTTATTGGTGACGTTGTAGGCAGGGCAGGCTGTGATTTCCTTGCATCAAAGCTCAGCGGCATAAAGCGTGAACACAACATCGATATCACTGTCGTAAACGGCGAGAACTCCGCTCAGGGAAACGGCGTTTCGCGGAGCTCAGCCGATTCCATTATCCGTGCAGGTGCGGATATAATTACTACCGGAAACCATGCCTTCCGACGCAGAGAGGCTATGGACATCTTCGAAGAGGACTACATCGTCCGCCCTGCAAATTACCCCGAGGGAGGCTGTGTGGGAAGCGGTGTCCGTACACTGGATATGGGAGCATATTCCGTGGCTGTCATAAATCTTATGGGCACAGTCTATATGGATCCCCTTGACAACCCCTTTACCAAAATTGACGAAATACTCGAAACTATCGACACTCCCAACATTTTCCTTGACTTCCATGCCGAAGCCACATCCGAGAAAAAAGCCATGGGACATTACCTCACAGGCAGGGTAAGCGGTGTTTTCGGAACACACACACATGTTCAGACTGCTGACGAATGTATTCTTGGCGGACATACTGCCTACATCACCGACGTAGGCATGGTCGGTCCCGAGCTTTCCTGTCTGGGAGTGGACACAGAATCGGCTATAAATCGCCTTAGATTCAGGATGCCTGTGAAATTTCAGGAGGCTGAGGGCGCTTGCTTCCTTTGTGGAACAATAGTTGATTTTAATGAAAAAGATGGCAAATCGCACAAAATAAATAGAATAATTATAAGATAGTCTACAAATTTTATAAAACTACTTGCTTTTTGAGGATTTATAAGTTATAATATATTTGTACAATAGCCTAAAGGCATTTGACATTAAACGTACAAATATTTATATCAGGAGGGTTATTTGTAATGGAAATTCTGAAAGTATCATCACATTCATCACCGAATTCTGTAGCCGGAGCTATTGCCGGTGTGATCAGAGAACAGAAGGCTGTTGAAGTTCAGGCAGTTGGTGCTGGAGCGGCAAATCAGGCAGTCAAGGCGATCGCTATCGCAAGGGGATATCTGGCTCCTATCGGCATAGACCTTATCTGTATTCCTGCTTTTGCAAACATTCAGATCGACGGTGAAGAAAGAACTGCTATCAAGCTCATCTGTGAACAGAGATAATCGGTAATGACACCAATCGGGCGGACAGTTTGTCCGCCTTTTTTTATTCTGCCGCATACTGCTGTCGGCAGATTTATCTGATTTTTAGTGAGAGATTCCGCGTTCTCATTCGTCTAATAAATGAGAGCGGATCATCCTTCAGAAAGGGGGCGCTCATGGACAAAGACAAAGGTGAATTATACTATCGCCGCTATCTCGAGGGCGACGACACCGCCTTGGTCGATATGATCTGCGACTATAAGGATGGCGTGATCCTGTATCTCTGCGGCATCACAGGCAGCTTCAGCCTCGCCGAGGAATACATGGAGGACACCTTCTTCAGGATCGCTGCAAAGAAGCCGAGATTTTCGGGACGCAGTTCCTTCAAGACATGGTTATTCACTATCGCCCGCAATACGGCTATAGACGGTATGCGTAAAATGTCGCGCATATCCGACAAGCCTATTGAGGAATACGGCGATATTTCCGATGAGCGCAGCATCGAAAAGGAATACCTTCGTGAAGAACAGAAGATCTCGCTTCACAGGGCTATGGAGTCCCTTAACTCCGATTACAGACAGGTGCTCTACCTCATATTTTTTGAGGATCTGAGCAATTCTGAGGCAGCAAGGGTAATGAAAAAAAACTGCCGTCAGATCGAAAACCTTCTGTACAGAGCCAAACAGGCGCTGAGATCAAAGCTTGAAAAGGAGGGCTTTGAGTATGAAAGACTATAAAGATGTCGCTCGCAGTGTTTTTCGGCGCAGAAATGAATACTTAGAAGAAAAGAAGCGCAAAAAAGAACTTTTCATAAAGCGCTCAGCTGTAGCCCTCAGCTGCTGCCTTATGGTACTTGTAAGCTTCAATATCTGGCGCACCGACTCACTCAAGACCTTAGCTCCTTCTCCTGATAAATCTCAGTTCAACGTTACGGAAGCAAATACCACCGCTCCGCCTGAAACAGATGAAAACGGCGTGACTATGCTCCCTGCTGTATCAGTTACAACAGCCACCGCCACCCACGATCATAACGACGGTATGCCTGCTCAGAATGTGTCAACTACTGCAGCCGTATCAGGCAGCGGAGATCATCATTCCGTTGTTACCTCACGCACAGCAGGAGGCAATATATCAGATGCTCCCCTTCCGACGACCTACTCGCATATGGATATAACTGTTACACGGCACACATCCGCTGTAACCACTACTTCGCGCAAAACCACCACAGCAAGGACCACCACCGCAAACAACAGAACAGATCCTGCACCATCGCGCACGACCACAGCTTCAAGAACCACCTCTGCTCATCCCGCAACCACGCGCCGCAATACTACCACCACATATGCGCACACCACCTCAAGATCAGCAGATATGACCGTTCCGCGGACCACTACTACTACAACGCGCTATACCAACACCTACCGCACGACCACAACCTACCGCACTACCACCAGGATCTATACCACCGTTACGGGAACATTTTTACCGGTTCCGCAAACGACCCATGACATGTCGCCTGTTGCCACAAATACCACCACTACCGCGGTGCACACCTATCATACCACCACTTCCACTACAACGACCACAGTCGCAACGACCAGCACCACAACAAGTCTCACAGGATTCCACTTTGAAGGCAAATACTACCAAACCACAGGTACAAGAGCAGATAAGGATCTTTTCGGCAGATATCTCGGAAGCGAATACGATGAAGATCTTGACATGACATTTAATATATATGCCCACCCCGACCTTGATCCAGACTTTATGTGCTATGTCTACACAGACGGCTACTACGGATACCTCGGTGTTAACGAAGTATGGAGTCCCGAGACCTTCGGCGACCTTCTTGACGGTATCAAATCTGATGATAACCTGAAAACAAGAAGCTTTTACAACGCTTCTTCAGGCAGCTACCGCACAGTTTCTGATGAAAAAGCTGTCAACGAACTGCTGAAGAGCTACAGAGACAAGAAACTGGAAATTACCGGTACATCATTCAGCTCACAGGTCTATATGGCACAAAAGAACGGTATCAAACCGCCGGAACGCGACCTCAGCTACGTTAAAGGAGCTATCGAAATAGAGCTGTCGTATTATTTATCAAGTCCCGATCATTACCTACAGCTCGGACATATCTATATAACCAACGACGGCAAGCTGGAAGTCGACCTGTTCTATCTGAAATACACCATAGACATAGGCACTGAAGAAGCAGACGAACTCGTAAGGAAACTCAAAACAATATAAAAACGCCCGTACTGTTTATTACTTTTTGACAGTACGGGCTAATTTTATGGTAAAAAGTCTACCTGTATTGTGCAGAGTTACATTATTTCCCTCATTTTTTCCACCTAATATTTATTTTATAGGTTGTTATCAATTCACATTTTATTTATAATAAATATATAGCAATAAGAGTTTGCTATTCGGGATATTAAATTTGGAGTGATAAAATTGAATATTGTTTATCGGGATAAACTCCGAAGCAGTTCAGTGAGTATTATTGCTCCTATTCCTGCCAGGGGAATATCCTCATCCAACCCTCTATGCAGAAATTCCGGGAAAGAACGGCACCGCAAGACTGTTTCCCCTCCCATAATAACAGCTTTTGACATACGGCGCTGTTTTTTCCGCATTTTCTGCCGGCAGGATATACATAAATGCAGCTTTTCTGCATACGGACCGCAGGCAGGTCCGACATGACATTGCTTACCCTGACGAAGCTTTCACGCACGTCTCTCTGCACCGAGAGCGTTAAAGGCTTCACTAACGACGAGGCATAGTCCAATGGAACAAAGGAAGAACGGCCCCTCTCCCGTTCTCCTTTGTCCTCGCCGAAAAAATGAGCGGAAATATTGTTACAGACATCTATATATGAGCTGCTCTCACAGCTCCGTTAACAAACGGAAGAGCCGCCTCTCACGGCTCACCGCATAAATGCTGATTCCCCATCAGCTTCCTTTCAAGTCAACAGACCCGCAGGCGGGGAGACTCTGCACTATACTCCCCTCACCTGCATTCGGGTTTGCTGTTTCCGAAGTTCCTGACCGGATAGCTCAGGAAAGACGGATCTTACAGTATCACGCAGAGATCGTTAAACAAAAACCTTTACAAAGACTATAGGCGGTCTTTGTGATATATTGTTGTTAATTCCTTTTTTTGCTATCCTTCCATTTGTAAGAGGGCAAATCAGAACAGTCTTATCTCCTTTGGGCGGGGGATAGGGCTGTTGCTCTTTATATGGAGATATCTGTTATATCATCAAGTGGTATGCGCAGTCCGCTGCAGAACACCAGCTGACGCGACGCCTCCTCGATAAGACGTACATTTCCCGAAACGGCGACATATCTGCCGCCGCTTTTATGTTTATCGGGAACAAAATAAGTGACCTCACAGCAGGGCTCTGCGGCGATACGTGCGCCAAGGAGCTTTATTTTTTTGTTCAGCTCCGCAGCATCGTCCTCGCAGAGCTCGGCTTTGGCATCAGTACGCCTTGCCGACTCGTCAATGGCATCCTCATAGCCTGTAAGAGCCGCAAACGGCGCGAACTGCGCCGCACGGTTCCGCCGTGACATCTGAGGTCTGCGCTGTGAGACATGATGCGGCATATTTATTATATCGTTATACTGCTCCGACATGTTGAAACCTCCTTCCGTGCTTAGTCAACTCATTATCATCAAAAACAATGTGCCGTCGTGATATTTCACGCCCTGTGTCCGCCTATCTGCTGATTCCGCGAACGTGCAGTAGCTCCGTCACAGAAATTCGTACCGCGAAGCACCGCATTCTTTCCGTATTTCGCCTTTATCCCAAGCATAGCAAGCTGAAGGCTGTTCTCACGTTTCAGCGCCGTCTCTGCTCTGTTACGGCGGCACTCCTCTTCCTCAAAATCGGTGAAGAAGTCCAGCTGTCGGCACTCCTCGCGGACGGACTCCGCAGGTACTACCCTGTTGGCGCATATAGTTATCCTGCGCACAAGAAGAAGTCCGTCGGTGATACGGTCAAAGAGCTCCACAGCTGCCTCTGAAATAAGCTTCGATGATGACACAGGAAGCTCAAGATTAGCGGTGCCGTGGGCATGCACAGGCACTGCCCTGCCATAGTGGTCAAGTACCACCCTGCCCTTATAGCTCCGCATAATATCATCTCTGCGGAGATTCTCCACATCATAGCCGATAGTGAGCGTTATCTGGTCGGTGACAAGCCCCTTGCCTGCAAGCTCAAGAGACAGCATATCCGCCATTTCCCATGTTATGAGCCTTGCCGTATCGGGCTCGGTAGCCTCCGTGAGCACCTGCCCCGAGCTTATGCTGTTGGTCTCGGGGCGATAGCCCTTGATATCGGCAATAGTGCAGGGTTCCCAGCCCCAGGCATGGTCTATCAGCAGCTCCGCATTCACCCCAAACAGCTTATACAGCACTCTTTCGCCGAAATCCGAAGTGGACATTCTCGCCACATCCCCCATAGTAAACATGCCGTGGTGCTCCAGCTTGTTTGCGTAGCCCCTTCCCACACGCCAGAAATCCGTCAGGGGACGGTGCTCCCACATGAGCTGTCTGTAGGACATCTCGTCCAGCTCCGCAATGCGCACACCGTCCTTGTCGGGAGTCATACGCTTCGCCACGATGTCCATAGCTATCTTGCACAGGTAAAGATTAGTGCCGATGCCTGCGGTAGCAGTTATGCCTGTATTCTTCAGCACATCACGTATCATAGTCACGGCAAGCTCGTGAGCGGTCATATGGTAGGTGTCAAGATACGCCGTCACGTCTATGAACACCTCGTCTATTGAGTAGACGTGTATATCCTCGGGAGCCACATATTTCAGATATATCTGGTATATTCTGGTGCTGCAGGCTATATACAGCGCCATTCTCGGCGGTGCGATGATATAGTCCAGCTCCAGTGAACTGTCAGCAGCAAGTTCAGCGGCACTGCACGACTTTCCGCTGAATCTCCGCCCTTGAGCTTTGTATCTTCTTGCAGCATTCACATCAGCCACCTGTGCCACAACCTCGAAAAGCCTCGGACGTCCGCCTATACCGCAAGCCTTCAGAGACGGAGTCACTGCAAGACAAATAGTCTTGTCCGTGCGGCTCTTATCTGCTACCACAAGATTGGTGTCAAGAGGGTCCAGTCCTCTGTCAACGCACTCCACCGAAGCGTAGAATGATTTCAGGTCTATAGCGATATACGTTTTCTCCATTGTCTCCCTCCTTCGAGAACGTCTGTTCTGCAAATATTATATCACGCACATTTGTTCTTGTCAAGAGCTTTGAGAAAATACGTTCTGTTATCCTGTAAGTAAATCCGCGGAGCATGTTAAAAATTTACCGTATTTTCGTTGAATCACAAGCTTTTACGCCTTTCATTGGCAATTATTTACAAAAAAGCACTGCTTTGCCCATTCAATAAGTTGCAGATGATTCATTGACAGTTTTATGAATTGATGATATAATTTTCATATGGGACTAAAGCGGATATTAAAGTCAAAAAACCGCAAAATAACGCACGAAAATCAAGAAAAACATTAGAAAATAGCGCTATTCCAGGCGTATACTGCGGAATTATTATTACAATGTGTATAAGTCCTTAATAAAATTTAAGGTAGATGTGTAAACATGAATCAGGATTCCATTTCATTTGATCTTGGCTGTAACTTTGATTACAAGCTCTTCGATTTCGTGGATCAGTATGACAAGAAGCATGCCATCACAAGTTTTTTTGGAAAGCTCAAGCATGACGGACTTCCCGGAGGCCGTACTGCTTCAATTATCCCCGACTTCACTCTCGATCAGCTTGCTGATTACGTAAAAGAGTGCAAGAAGCGCGATATCACTTTCAACTATCTTATCAACCCGCTTTCAATGGATCAGAACGAGCTTGACCCTGTAATGGGCAAGAAGATCCGTGACTTCCTCCACACAATGTATGATATGGGTATCAAGGCATTCACACTGAATTCGCCTATCCTTATCAAGTACGTAAAGAGAGAATTCAAGGATGCTTTCGTAACACTCGGTCTTTATGCTTATCCTACAACTATCCAGCACATTGAATACTGGCGCAACTGGGGCGTAGACGAGATCACTCTCGACCACGGCTTCAACAGAAGATTCGATCTTCTCAAGAAGCTCCTCACACAGTACAAGGATACAGACCTTCACCTCCGTGTAATAGCAAACAATCTCTGCCTCAGAGAATGTCCTTTCCGTCTTGCACACGGCTGCTTCGTAGGTCACTCAGATCCTGACAAGTTCTCAATGGACTATTCACTTGTAAACTGTGCATATAAGAAGGTAACACACCCTGCTGCTATCCTTACAGCAGAGTTCATCCGTCCTGAGGACGTTCACTTCTACAGAGAGCTTGCTGAAGAGACAGGCAACAAGCACTTCTCTATCAAGCTCATCGACAGAACAAGAACAACAGAATTCCTCCACAGAGTTGTTAAGGGCTACATGGAAGAATCCTACGACGGCAACCTTCTCGACATCGTTAACTGGCCACAGGCTAAGACTATCGCAACACGCCCTGACCAGAAGGATCCTAACGTAAATGCTGACGGAACTCCTTCTGCACAGCCACAGGCTGCTCCTGCAGGCGCAGCTCCTGCAATGGGTATGCCGGCAGGCGGTCCTCCTCCGTGGATCATGGAAGGCAGAGCTCCAAGACCGGGCGAAGCTGAGGAATGGGCAAAGGCACACGGTATCACAGCACCTCCGGCAGGTATGCCACCTGTAGGTCCTCCTCCAGGTGCTCCTATCATGAGATGGATGGAATACCTCAAGCCAGAGGCTATGATGTCTTACGGAAGAACAATGCATCTTCCTAAGCTCTATGTTGACAACAAGAAGCTTGACGGCTTCCTTGAGCACTTTATCAAAAACAACAACTGCGCTAATTCACTCTGCGTAAACGACATCCTCGAAGAGGGTCAGACAGCTCCTAACGCATGTGCACATTGTTCCACATGGGCTAAGAAGGTAATCTCCTACGACGAGGCAGAAGTTGCACAGTGGAAGCAGCTTTGTTCAGGCGTTCTCCAGAGCATCGAGGACGGCTCTATCTACAGATAATTTCTTTATTGTTCATACTGAAAAGCAGCACTGCGGATGTTCCGCGGTGCTGCTTTTTTTGCGGCACAACTCTGAAAAAAGGTACTTTTTTTCTGCGCTCCTTGATATTTCCTTGCATTTATGATAAAATGAGTACAACACTTATAAAATATCACCGAGGTGAGACTATGAACAAGATACTTCTCGTTGAAGACGACGAAACACTCAACGCAAATATAAAGCTTTCCCTTGAGACCGAGGGCTACAGCGTCAAAGCTGTCCGCACCGCCGCCGCAGCAGAAGCCGCAGCTCCCGACGCAGACCTTATCATACTCGATGTCACCCTCCCCGACGGCAACGGCGTGGACCTTTGCAGACGGCTCCGCAAAACCATGCAGACTCCCGTAATATTCCTTACCTCATGTGACGACGAGGCAGACATCGTCCGCGGACTCGACAGCGGCGGCGACGACTATATCACCAAGCCATTCAGACTCCGCGAGCTGTTTTCGCGAATCCGCGCAAACCTCCGAAGAGTACCCGATGTTCCAGAAATAGAGCTCACTGCACTGGAGCAGAAGCTGCTGAGCTACCTGATGACAAACCGCGGTCAGTATCTGACCCGCGATCAGATACTTGCCTATCTATGGGACTCAAAGGGCGAATTCGTAAACGACAATACCCTTTCGGTGAATATCAGCCGCCTCCGTGAAAAGCTCAACAGGGCAAAAAACTGCGGAAGTATAGTCACCAAGAGAGGAATGGGCTATAAATGGACAGAACAGACCGATTTATAAATAACAGCGCCCCGAAAAAGCTGCTGCTTATATTCCTGATTTCACTCGCCATTTCTGCCTGTGCCGCATTTTTTATATCCGACAAATGCGCGGACAGAATAGTCAGAGACCAGATAAGGTCCGAGCTCTCTGTGGCAGGCGGCAAAGGCCTCACGGAACTCCCCGACGAGGATAGCATCTCCGCAGGCGAGGAGATATTCAGAAAATACAGCATAAACAGGAACATATCCCCAAAGCTCCTGAAGAGCTACCGCTCTGTCCGCAGAACTATATTTATCCCTGTGTACGGACTGTTTGCCGCCATATCGGCTCTCTGGTTCTTCCTGTCTCTCCGTGAACTCATGGCGATATACCGCGACCTTGAAGCTCTCCGCAATGAATGTCTGGCAGCCGCAGACAGCTCTGAAGGAACAATAACTCTTTACGGCGAGGACTTAGGCTCAGTCCACAGGATCTCAGATGCCGCCGAGCTCCTTGTGAACAGGCTGAACAATATGAAGTTCAGCCTCAGCAGCGAACAGCGCTATCTCCGCACATTTCTCACCGACCTCTCCCACCAGATAAAGACCTCCCTTGCGGTAGTGCGTCTGAATACGGATATGCTCACTTAGCTTGATGACCTTTCAGAGGAACAGCGTGAAAGGTTTTCCGACGAGATACAGCTCAACCTCGACGCCATGGAAAAGCTCGTCATAGAAGCCATCAAGCTTGCAAAGCTCGATGCCGACGCCGTGGAATATACTATGGAGCCAAACGACGTATCATCAGTCTGCGCCCTTGCCATAAAGCGTATCTCTCCCCTTCTCCGCAGAAAGAACATCACCATCAGCAAGAACCTTCCACAGGGCATAACCATGCTATGCGACAAAAGCTGGCTCTGTGAGGCAGTCGAGAATATACTTAAAAACTCTGCCGACCACTCGGAATGTACCGAGATGACCGCAGATATAACCGATGACCCCGTTATGGTAAAGATAATCCTCTCCGACAACGGAAAGGGCATACCACAGGAAGATATACCGAAGCTTTTTGAACGTTTTTCCTCAAAGTCAAGGGACACCACCATGTACAGCTCAGGTCTCGGAATGTCAATAGCACAGAAGATAGTCCGTGCCCACGGCGGCGATATACTGGTGTATTCCGAGCCTGACAAGGGCACAAGATTTGAATTTGTATTTATAAAATGATCAGGAGCACTTTTTATGCCAACTACACTTTTCAGCGAAATCGAATACCTTAAAGGCGTCGGCAAGGCGCGGGGCGAGAAGTACCGCAAGCTGGGCATAACCACGCCTTTTGAGCTGATATACCATATTCCCCGCGATTACCTTGATTTCCGCACCCATGTCCCCGTATCACAGGCTGTGCCGGGAGACTATAATGTTCTGAAGCTTACTATATTCCGAAAAATGCAGCCCCAGCGCATCAAGGGCGGACTCGTCATATGCAAAGCTGCCGCTACAGACGGCATAGACGATATACTCGTCGTGGTCTACAACAACGTATACTACTTTCAGGCGCTCAAAGAAGGCGAGACCTACTATATGTACGGCAAGGTGTCCGGAAACTTTCTCCGCAAGGAAATAAGCTCCCCCATATACATCAAGGCAAGCGAGCAGGTGCTCATACAGCCGACATACCACCTTACTCAGGGACTTTCCGTGACAATGGTGCGCAACAATATGCGGCAGGCTCTTGAGATAATGCGAAGCGAGCCCTTTGAGACGCTGTCAGATGAGATACTCCGCAGATACGACCTTGCTCCGCTTATGTGGGCTCTGGAGAATATCCACTTCCCCGAGAGCGAGCTTGCCGCCGAGACTGCACGGCGCAGACTTGCCTTCGACGAGCTTCTTAAGCTTCAGCTGGGAATGTCAGTAATGAAATCCCGAAGCCGAAACAGCACCGCCTACAAAATGGACTCCTCCGTAAACATCAGTGACTTCACCGAGGGACTGCCATTTGAACTCACCGATGACCAGAAAAAGGCAGTGGACGAGATAGTTTCCGACCTATGCCGCGATGTCCCCATGAACAGGCTCTTACAGGGCGATGTGGGAAGCGGCAAGACTGCTGTTGCCGCCGCAGCCTGCTATTTTACGGCGAAGAACGGCATACAGTCTGCACTTATGGCTCCCACCGAGATACTTGCGGCTCAGCATTACCGCACTCTCAGTGACTTCCTTGAGCCCTTCGGCGTAAAGGTATGCCTGCTGACAGGCTCAATGACCGCAAAGAAAAAAGCGGCTGTCCGCGAGGACATAGCCGCAGGAAATATAGACGTTATCGTGGGCACTCATGCCATTATACAGAAGGACGTGGAATATAAGGCTCTCGGGCTTGTCATCACCGACGAGCAGCATCGCTTCGGCGTTGCACAGCGAGCCGCCCTTGCTGAAAAGGGCGATGCGCCGCATAAGCTTGTCATGTCCGCAACCCCTATCCCCCGTACCCTTGCTCTTATAATCTACGGAGACCTGGATATATCTGCAATAACTCAGCTCCCGAAAGGCAGAAAGCCAGTAAAGACCTATGCCGTCACAGGAAAGCTCCGCAGCAGAGCCTTCGGATTTGTCCGTGAGAGACTTGACGAGGGACGTCAGGCTTATGTGGTCTGCCCCATGATAGAGGAGAGCGAAAGCGAGCTCTTTGCCGTAAAGACCTATGCCGAGAATGCCGCAAAGGGCGACCTTAAGGGCTATACCACTGCTCTGCTCCACGGAAAGATGAGGGCTGCGGAAAAGGATAAGGTAATGGAAAAATTCCGCAGCGGCGAGATACAGGTGCTTATCTGCACTACCGTTGTAGAGGTAGGAGTTGACGTGCCGAATGCGGCGGTTATGGTCATAGAAAATGCCGAGCGCTTCGGACTTTCACAGCTTCACCAGCTCCGCGGACGAGTTGGCAGAGGCAGCTTTGAGAGCAGCTGCATACTCATCACCGACAACACCACCGAGGACTGCGTAAAGCGAATGAAGATAATGTCCTCCACCTCAGACGGCTTTAAAATATCCGAGGAGGACCTTAAAATGCGCGGTCCCGGAGATTTCTTCGGCAGCGCACAGCACGGACTTCCGCCACTGAAGATAGCGGATATAGCCTGCAACATGGAGCTTATGAACCGTGCTCAGAACTGTGCAAGGGAGCTCCTTGAAGATGACCCTCTCCTTGAAAAGCCGCATAACCGCGCCTTGAAAATGGACGTAATGCGCCTTTTCAACAAGGATATAATTGGATAATAAACATAAAAAACGGTACTCGAAAGAGTACCGTTTTATTATTTACTGTAAGCCGTTCTTCTTGTCCCCTGCGTTCATGCCGAGGCCTGCTGAAACAGTGCTGCTGAGCTTGCCCTTAACAGCCTTTATGCTCTGGAGATTTCTTGAGTAGTAATTCTCTGTATCGTTGAGCATCTTTGCAACTGAAGACGCAGCGTTCTGCTGAAGGTTCTTGGCAGCTGTCTGAGCCTTTGTGAGCATATCCAGAGCCTTCTTCTTAGCCTCTGTAACGATAGCCTCTCTTGAAACTATCTGGGCAGCACGCTCCTCAGCCTTGCGGATAATGCTTTCTGCGTTGAGCTTAGCCTCATTGAGGATACGCTGGCAGTCGAATTCTATCTTCTTTGCCTCCTTAAGTTCGTGAGGCATATTAAGACGAACGTCATTGATAAGCTCTCTCATGCGCTCACCGTCAATGACCTTCTTATGTGAAACAAAGGGAACTGCTGACGCCTTGTCAAGGAGTTCGTCCATCTCTTCTAAAATCTCGTCAATGCTCATATCAATTACCTCTCCTTAATTAATCTTTGTTTTATATCATCGAGTATTTCATTGGGAACGAAATGACTTATATCGCCGCCGAAATAAGCAATCTGCTTGACCAGGCTGGAGCTGAGATACATATTCTCGGTAGCAGTTGTCAGAAATACCGTTTCAGCTCCTGCATAAAGCTTCTTATTGGCAAGAGCCATCTGGAATTCATATTCAAAGTCACTGACAGCTCGGAGTCCCTTCACGATAGCCACAGCTCCAACGTTTCTCACGTAATCCGCAAGAAGTCCGTCAAGTATATCTATAACCACGTTATCTAGGTCTCTTGTAACCTGCTCTATCATAAGCATACGCTCCGTAGCGGTAAAGCTTGGCTGCGCCTTTCCTGCGTTTCTGGATATAAGGACTATGACCTTGTCAAAGAGCTTTGAAGCTCTGGTGATAATGTCCAGATGTCCCATAGTAACGGGATCGAAGCTTCCCGGACAAACGGCAACTCTTCTCATTCCTCAGCCACCTCCTCAGACGGTTTGCAGAATATAGTGACATTGATCTTGCCATAGCGATAGGTCTTTCTCAGCACCATACCCTCGGGAGCGGACGGCTCCTCTGCCTCGCACTCATACTCGCATATTATCATGCCGCCGTCGCGTAGCTTCTTAGCTGCAAAGGGCAGGATATTTGCGATATGGCTGTGTCTGTAGGGAGGATCGAGAATGATGATGTCAAAGGTCTGGGCGGTTAGCTTGATGTAATCGTAGCTGTCACGGTTGATGACCTCTGACTGTCGTTCAAAGCCTGTATTCCTGAGGTTTTCATTTACACATCTTATAGAGCGCAGCGAGCTGTCGATGAATACAGCATGGTCAGCGCCTCTGCTGAGGGCTTCAATGCCCATCTGACCGCTTCCTGCGAAGAGGTCGAGGACTCTTGCTCCCTCAAGCTCAAACTGAACGGCTGAAAAGATGCCTTCCTTTACCTTGTCGGCGGTAGGTCTTACATCCATACCCTCCGGTGCGACAAGCTTCCGGCCTCTTGCAATGCCTGTGATTACTCTCATATTTTAGTGCTCCGAAGCCGCAGAGAATACTGCGGTTTCCGCATTTACGGTATACGGGTACCGAAATATACTTATATTATATTATATATTATTTTCAGGGACTTGTCTATATCATTTTTCAAAAATAGGCAATTTTGACTAAAAACAGTTGTTTTCATTTGTGTATCATATACACATTGAAGTGAATAGTAATTTTTTTAGAAAGGGTATTGACAAGCGTGTATATAAATGCTATAATGTGTATAACGTATATATACATTATGAGGTGAACTATGGATATTATTATCAGCAACTCATCAGGTGAGCCCATTTATTCTCAGATATCCTCTCAGATTAAAGGACTTATCCTCAACGGTACGCTGAAAGCAGGGGACGCTCTGCCTTCTATGCGTACTTTGGCTCAGCAGCTCCGCATAAGCGTTATCACTACGAAACGCGCCTATGAGGACCTGGAGCGCGACGGCTTCATCGAGTCATACACAGGCAAGGGCAGTTTCGTAAAGGGACAGAATACCGAGCTTCTCCGCGAGGAATATCTGCGCCAGACAGAAGCCCTTCTCACACAGGTCTGCGATAAGGCAAGACAGTGCGAGCTCAGCCTCGATGAGCTGAAGGAAATGCTCGAACTTATTTACGGAGGGGCAGAAAATGAATGATTATGAAAACGCTATAGAAATAAAAGACCTTACCAAGAGATATGACGGATTTACTCTCGACAAGGTCAGCTTCAACGTGCCAAAGGGCAGTATCATGGGCTTTATCGGTCAGAACGGTGCAGGCAAGACTACTACTATAAATGCAATACTCAACATCGTCAAAAAGGACGAGGGCGAGATAAAGCTTCTCGGACTTGACAGCCAGAAGGACGAATACGACGCTAAAAAACAGATAGCCGCTGTATTCGACGAGCTTCCCTTTGACGACAGACTCAACGCTATATCTATCGACAAGATACTCCGCGAGGTCTTCGAGGAGTGGAACAGCGAGACCTTCTTTAATTATCTTGGCCGCTTTGCACTGCCGAGAAAGAAGAAGTTCGGCAAGTTCTCAAAGGGTATGAAAATGAAGCTGCAGATAGCTTCCGCACTATCCCACAATGCAAAGCTTCTTATCATGGACGAGGCTACAACAGGTCTTGACCCTGTCGTAAGAAACGAAATACTCGACATTTTCCTCGAATATTTACAGAACGAGGATCACTCTATCCTTATGTCCTCGCATATTACCTCTGACCTGGATAAAGTCGCAGACAGCGTTACCTTTATAGACAAGGGAAAGGTGCTCATAAGCGGCTACAAGGACGATATACTCTACAGCCACGGCATACTCAAATGCACTAAGGACGACTACAAGGACATTGCTCCCGAGGATATTGTCAGCGCCCGTCTCAATGACTTCGGCGCTGAGATAATGGTAACTGACAAGGCTGAATGCAGCCGCAAATACTCTGGCGCGGTCATAGATCCCGCAACTCTCGAGGATATAATGCTCTTCTATGTAAACCGCGGCAAAAAGGAGTGGAGATGAATGAAAGGTCTTATCTATCGTGAATTCTATCTCAGCCGCAAAGCCGTATCATTTATGCTTCTTACCTATGTTATATTCGTTGCTATGATAACTATGGTAATAATAAGCACCTATGCAGGAAATCTCGCTAAAGACAGTGAAAACGCCGAGATACGCAGCTATCTGCTTACGCAGATGTATCTCTATGCAGCTCTTATAGGAATGTTAGGCTGTACATATGGTCATAACGACCTTATTGAAAAGGACTATAAGTCAAAATGGCAGCTCTATTCCTATACTCTCCCCGTATCCGAAAAGAAGATAATGCAGTCAAAGCTGATACTCCGCACAATACTTCTGGCTTTGGGATTTGTGCTGGCAGTTATTGCCGAGGTCATATTCTCGGCAGCAGGAAAAGTTCCTGTAAGCACTGAGCATATCAAGAATATACTGGTAATTCTGTTTGTTTACGGTTCTATATGTATAATAGATATCCCCTATATGATAATAATGAAAACCCAGAACAAGGGCGTTGCATTTGCTTTGATCTGGACAGCACCATTGACCGCAGGTATTATGTACGGCGCATATAAATTCACAAATTTCTGCACCAGCGAGGCAAAAAGGCTTTACCCCGATATGGAAGGCGATGCAGCCATAATGAAGGTGGCTATGCCCTATCTCACAAAATGGCGTGATATTTTCCTGTGGGCAGGTCCGTTCATTCTTATCGGAATTGTAATTATCACCTATTTCTGGGGAATCAAAGAGCTCAAAAGGAGGCGTTACTGATGACGGGACTTCTTTATAAGATACTCAGGACCAACTGGGTAAAGCTGCTGCTCTTTTTCATAGGTTCTATGTTTTATCCCGCTATGTTCGCTTTATTATTCCGTTTCAGTCCTGATGCACTGGATGGAGCTGACGGAAACGTCAGCCTGTTGATATGGGGTGTATGTGCATTCCTGACTTTCTTTTTCGGCGGAGTGTGTCAGGATTCATTATTCAGCGATGGCGAGAACAAAAAATGGGCTTACTTCGTAGCCTCTACCCCAACAGGCATAAAGGGACATATAGGCTCTAAATACCTGTTTACGCTGGCATGGTCAATGGTAACGGTAACTGCGCTTATACTCATCAATTACTTTGCTGTCGACGGCAATAAAGACCTGGCAGACGGCTCTGTTATTTTCATTGTGTTCTTCTATATACAGCTGCTCATGCGTGCCGCAGAGTTTCCGCTGATGGCACGTTTCGGCGGAAAAATGGGCAAGAACATGAAACTGATCATCCTCGGAATCGCAGCATTCATCATATTTGCATATGCACTTTTTGGCGATACATCTGCTTTTGCAGATATGGACACATTTTTTGACAGCGTTTTAAATGCTGTGCAGGACCCGGACAAGCTGAAAAAAATAACTCTGAAATTCAGCATAGCTGCTGCGGCTGTTATACCCGTATACTATCTGTCATACAGGCTCGCAGTAAAATGGTACCTGAAAGGAGTCGAGACATATGAAAAATAAAACGAAAACTCTGCTCCGTATAGTTTTATATCTTGTGCTTACATACGTTCCCGTGTATATCCTCGGCTTTGCTTTCTCCGACAAGAACGGAAGTCTCACAAGTGTTTTTGCAGGAAATACACTCATGCTATACCCTGCTATTGCTGTTATAATCACAAGGATAGTGACAAAAGAGGGCTTCCGTGATTCATTCCTCGGCTTCGGCAAAAGGAACAGCGGTAAATACTACGCGCTGGCTGTGCTGTATCCTATAGCCCTGACCTATGTGAGTGCGCTGTTACTTCATCTTTTCGTTGTGAAAAACGGCAGTATCACCGACAGTGCTGCCCTGAGTGACGGTACTATGGCTGTTGCTATGCTGCTTTTATCGATAGTATCAGGCTTCGCAACGGCGGTCCACGGCTTCGGCGAGGAGCTGGGCTGGCGCGGCTATCTTACTCCCAAGCTTGAGGAGCTTATGCCCACACCTGCGGCTGTTATCGTTACGGGTATAATATGGGCATTATGGCACGGTCCTCTCCTTGCATACGGCTACGACTTCGGCAGGGATTACGACTTTTTTCCATACGGCGGCTTTATCGCCATGATAGTAATGTGCGTGTTCTGGTCGGCTATCCTCACATGGCTCACCAAGCGGACAGGCTCTGTCTATCCTGCGGCACTGTGCCATATGCTGATAGATACCGTCCTCACAACGAATTTCATGCCATTTGCTGTCAAAGCAAACGGCGAAAAATTCGAGCTTCGCACAAATGAGTTCTGGATGCTGATAATCTCGGTATTCCCCATGATAATCGTTGTGGGCACCGTTTGTATGGTGCTCCTGTGCAAAAAACAGAAGCCTGCAAGCAAAGCTTCTGCATAATTACGACATCTTCAATACATTAAACTTCCATGACGAAGCCCCTCTTTGAGGGGCTTCAATTTTTATGCCGCCCCCTTCTGCCAAAAAATTCACATCTGGGGTATTGTAAATCAATGCAAACTGTGATATAATTATTTAGATAGCGGTCAATTACAGCACCGCACTTTCAAATAAGGAGTGATGACTACATGGTAGGCTTTGAAAATCATATCGGACAGATAACTATTTCGGAAAATTATCTCACCGAGCTTGTGAAGCATGCTGTCTCAGACTGCTTCGGTGTTGCCGACGTAAGCAATGTCAGCACCTTCCGTTCTGCCGTTTCTGCCCTTACCGCAGGCAAGGCATTCAGAAAAAACAAGGGCGTACTCATCCGCACTGACAAGGACGGCGGCCTTATCATAGACCTGCATATCAAAGTGACCTACGGTACTAACATCACTGCTGCAGTAAACAGCATTACCCATAAGGTCAGCTTCACTGTTGAGGAAGCTGCAGGTATAAACGTACACAAGGTCAACGTTTTCGTTGACGACCTGAACGCATGATGCGTTCCCGTATATAGAATTGGAGGACTTTACTGTGATACACGGTTCTTTACTCAGAGATGCCATTATCTCAGCGGCTGTTACCATCGGAAACAGAAAGCGCGAGGTCGACGAGCTGAATGTATACCCCGTTCCTGACGGAGATACAGGTACAAATATGTCAATGACTATCGGCAATTCCGTTGCCGAGCTCAGAAGACTTGATGACAAGGCTCCCGTATCTGAGGTGGCTTCTACAGCAGCTTCCGCATTTCTGAGAGGCGCAAGAGGCAACTCCGGCGTAATACTTTCGCTTATATTCAGAGGATTTTCAAAGGGACTTTCAGGCTGCACCGAGGCAAGCTGCGAGAATTTTGCAGATGCTTTGGAGTTCGGTGTTGAGGCTGCTTACAAGGCTGTTATGAAGCCTGTTGAGGGCACGATCCTCACAGTTGTAAAGGCTGCTGCTGCCAAAGCAAAGGAAATATCCATAGAAACAAATGACGAGGTCACCTTCTGGAAAGAGGTCTGCGCAGAGGCTGAGGCTACCCTCGAAAAGACCACGGATATGCTTCCGCAGCTGAAAAAGGCAGGCGTCGTTGACGCCGGCGGAAAGGGTCTGTGTATTATCTTCAGAGCCATGACCGACGTTTTCGATGGCGGAGAAATAGCAGAATCCGCAGAAGCTCCTGCTGTACAGGAAGGTCCGTCGGATTCATTCAGAACTGCCGTAAGCGAATATGATGACGATATAAGATTTACATACTGCACCGAGTTCATGCTTGAAAAGGAAGAGAATTGTCCTGACGTATTCAAGCTCCGTGCATACCTTGAGACTATCGGAGACTGCGTTGTTGTCGTTGACGACGAAAAGATCATCAAGGTACACGTTCACACTGACAACCCCGGAAAGGCTATCCAGAAGGGACTTGAATTCGGTCACTTCATCAACGATCCTCGTCCGAAGATAGAGAATATGCGTATCCAGCACGAAAACAAGGTCAAGGACGCAAAGGCGGCTCAGGAGGGACTTACTCCCGCAGAGCCCGAAAAGGAATTCGGCTTTGTTGCTGTTGCCGCAGGTCACGGTCTTGAAGCTATGTTCACAGATCTCGGCGCTGATGTTGTCGTAAAGGGCGGTCAGACCATGAACCCCTCTACCGATGATATACTCCGCGCTATAATGAAGACTCCTGCGAACACAGTATTCGTGCTTCCAAATAATAAGAACATCATCATGGCAGCTGAACAGGCTGTAAAGCTCACAGACAGAAAGGTATGCGTGCTCCAGACAAGAACTATTCCTCAGGGTATTGCGGCTATGCTGGCTTTCGACGACAGCAGCAGTCTCTCTGAGAACCGCATTGCCATGACAAAGGCATTTGAGAAGGTATCAACCGGTCTCATCACCTTTGCTGCAAGGAATTCCGAATTTGAGGGCCACCAGATCAAGGAGGGCGAAATACTCGCTCTTGACAACGGCAAGCTCTCATTCACTGAGCGCGATATAAACAAGGCTACCTACAAGCTTGTCAAGAAGCTTGCAAAGGGCGATGTTAACTATGTTACACTTATCCACGGCGCTGATGTGCCGGAGGAAAATGCTGAGGAGCTCCAGAAGTTCATACAGTCAAAGCTCAGCGACAAGATAGAGGTAATGCTTGTAAACGGCGGTCAGCCTGTATACTACTACATTATTTCTGTAGAATAAAAAGAATATCGGACATTGTCCTGAAAAAAACTCCCGGGAGCCTGCACTTCCGGGAGTTTTTGCATATAAAAGAGCCTCCCGCTATGGGAGGCTCTTCGGATAATCAGTTTTTCAGTGCCTTTTCAAGCCATACATTAGCAATATCAAGTGCTTCGTAAAGTCCGCACTCGCGCTCTGAATTCTTGACAAAAGCCTTCAGGGGGTTGGGCTCGTTTGTGTCCATCTGAACTACTCTTACCTTTGAGGTCATCTGCTCGCCGTTTTCCTCTTTGGTCTCAAGGATCTGAATGAAGATCACATACGGATCAGACATATATCCGTAGTATATCTGATTTCCGTTCCTTACCAGTGGGTAGCCCTTATAAGTGTTGAATTTCTCGCTCATTATAATACCTCCTCATAATTACCAGTTCGTGATATAATCCTCTCCTGTGCTTATGCGTCTGATGTTCTCTGTAAGAACGTCGACATAAGACTTCGTACAGTAATACTTGCTCTTGCCGTCTACAACAATAAGTGAACGCATGAAGGTATCCTCATAGAATTCATATGTTGTAGTTTTGCCTGTAAATGAGTCTGTAAGCTTAATGGAAGCCATTGGCTCACCTTCGGGAACAGGTACGTCAAGTGCGAATTCCTCGGCATTTGTCGTCACGAGGAACGAATAGAACAATCTGTAGCGCTCAGCGTCGAACTCCTTGCCCTTGTTTTTGACATTAAAGTCGTCTGCTGTGGGACTCTCGGGAACAGCGTCCTTGTTCTTCGGAGTTATGCTGAATTCTGCGCTCTCTCCGCCGCCGCTAACGCTGAGGTCTGTAACGTTCCATACATATGAAGCTATCATTATTCTGGAGCAGATGTCCATAGGCTTTACAGTGAGCCATTTAGCACTGTCAGCAGAAACGATATATATCATGTTTCCACCCTCAGGCATTGCATATGCGCACTTTGCACCCTCATCATCGGTGAATATCTCACTGAGAAGCAGCACATGGCTCTTGCCGTCATCGCAGTCCATTGTTACCTTGCAGAACGGCTCCTTCAGCCCTGCCTTCTCAATATCAGCATCGGTAACGTGTACCGCATAGATATCAGATGCATAGAGACCGAACATGCCTGATATTATATCAGTTGATTTCTCAACTGAAAGATAGCTCTCAGCAGGCTCCACCAGCTTGTGCGGAGACGAAGTTCCGCCTGCGTGTGCGTCCTTCTTGTCCTTATCATACTCGATGAGGATATCGCTGTCCATATCGCCGCGCTCTATCCTGAGGCTGTTGACTATGGGCATTTCTTCGTCAGAGGGCTTTTCAAGTATCGTTTTTTCAAGGAAATCCTTGTAGCTTCTGCTGTAATTTGCGATGGTAGAGGTGTTTACGGTGTATACGTCCTTTTTGCCATCCACCATTACATAGGTTATATCAGCGCTTGAAGGAGTAGCATCACCAACGAAGAACTTAACGCTTGTGCCTGACTCATAGCTGATAGTTACCTCAGCTGAAGGTGATGCAAGACCGTACTTTTCAAGGTCGGAACAGTCCTCAGCCACCAGTGACTGAGCCTGCATGCCGTTTGCATTGTTTGCAAGGGTTCCCACCATTGCTGTATTCACATTCAGATCGCTGTAGCCGTCAAGAGTATACTTAGCACCTGTATTATTCTCCTTGTCGGGCATGCTCAGCATGACCACGCTCAGCTCCCCGCTGCTGTTTTTTACAGCAACGTTTTTTACTGTGCCCTCCTGTCCGTTGTCGCTGACCAGCAGCGTTCCCTGACCTCGTGCTTCCGTAGCAAGGAGCGCAGGCTCTGTGGGATCGGCATTGGTGTCCTTATCAGAAGGATTGAGCATAGTATAGGCGAATCCGCCGCCCAGCAGTGCCACAAGAACGGCACTGAGAGCGATGATTCCCTTAGCTTGTTTTTTCATTTATTTCTTCTCCTTAACAGTACTAAAACTCCAACAGCAGCAATAATGAAAGGTATTACCCAGACAACGATTATCTGGATGACCTTTGCCTGCTTGGTCGTAGGACTGATAACTGAACTCTGAAGGCTCTTGTCAAGGATAAACACGCCGTTTTCCTTGCCTGACACAGTATTCAGAGTGCTTAAGATAACATTTGCGTTGTTATATGTGGTGTTCAGCTTGATAACAGTGCTGTCCATCATATATGGGCTTCCCATAACGAGAAGGCTGCTTGTGTAGACATTGAAGTCCTCGGAGGTCTGCTTCTGTGAGAGCATTACTGCGTTTCTTGCGCCCTTCTCGCCCTTTGCGGAGTTCTTGTCTGTTATGCTTACGGTATACGAATCGTCATAGGACTTGATAATGCTCTTGACAGTATTTCCGTTGTTCTTGGAGACCTCTGCAAGCTCTCTTGTATAAGGAGAAACTATGGGGAGCTTCTCGTTAGGCAGCTTTCCTACTGCATCTGCATCGCTTACCTGAAGGGCTATATTGGACTCTACGCCAACATTGTGCTCATCATCAACAATGATGTTATTCTCGACCTTGATGTTCCAGTCTGCGAGAAATGCCTCGATATTAGGCAAATTTGTCTTTGTCCAGTCGGGGATATACACGATATTTCTGTTGTACTTTCCGCCGTTGTAGAGGAAATCGCTGAGCTTATTGATAACGTCCTCGCTGAAGTCAACAGACGGAGCGAAGACAACCACCATGTCGTAGTCCTCAGGACTGAGCGCATCTGAAGCAATGTCGATATCTGTGCAGTCATATCCGTTCTTTGCAAGGATCTCGTTTTCAAAGGTCTGTGCAGCATCGCCATAGCTCTGTGCATCAAACATTGAAGCGCCGTTCATTGTCATAGCGAATGCAGTCTTTACAGGACTTGCATCAACAACATTATTGATAGCTGCTGTCAATGAGCTCTCTCCTGTGAACTTGAACTTGTACTCACCTGTGGTCTGAGCTGTATACTGATCGGGAGTTATCATATTCATAACGTCAGCGCTGCCGATAACTCTTACTCTTTCGCCTGATGAAACGATAATGCTTCCGCGCTCAATATCGCCGCTGTAGTATTTCTTATACTGATTTATGATGTCGGGGTCAACGTCCATATCAACGTATTTTACATTGATACTGCCGCTGCCCTGACCTGCGTAAACGGAATACTTGTCAAGGAGCTCAGGGATAAGATCAAATGGGATCTCATAGCCTGTCTGCCCCTGCCAGTAATTTGCAAGAGCGGTGAAGTAGTCTCTCTTTGCGGTAACGGTTATGTCAACGTCCTTGTCTATGGACTTGACAGCATCGATGGACTCTGCACTGAGCTCATATCTGTCATCGGGAGTAATATCTATCTTGATGGGAGAGCGCTTTGCAACAACGCTCAGCATAATATTCATAACTACGACAACAGCCACCACCAGCGCTATGATAATATAGAACATAGTGCCGTACTTGAGCTTCTTGTGCTTTCCCGATGACGGTGTTTCAGCTTCTTCAACAGCTGCCTGATCATCGTTTATCTTATTCTCGTCTAATTCTTTTTTACTCATCTGTATCAAAACCTTCCTTTCCTGACTGATCAGCTCCAGCGTCTCTTCTCAAGCACCTTTACGGTGAAGAAGTTGAAGAGGAAGGCCGCGCTTATGAAGAATACCACACTCGGGAGGCTGAATACGCCTCTTGTGAATTCAACGTATCTCGAATAGAAGGCTATTGAGGATACTGCCTTGAAGACGGTCTTTTTGAAGAAGCCGCCGTTTTCAAAGTCAGACACCAGCCTCTCGGAAAGGAAGATGACAAACAAAACTACAAGGCTTACTACAGCAGATGCCATCTGATTCTCGGTAAGAGAGGAAATGAAAAGTCCCACAGCTATGAATGCTGCACCGAGGAAAAGCATTGCAAAGTAATTGCCCAGCAGAGTTGACCATACAACATCTCCGAGGTAATTGATAACGAAAGCGTATACAAAAATGATGGACTCAGCAATAACGAACAGCGTAAGTGCTGCGAAGTATTTGCCGAGAACTATGTCCCACAGACTTATGGGAGCTGTAAGAAGTCCCTGATCTGTTTTGTTCTTCTTTTCCTCGCTGAGAAGCTTCATAGTCAGCACAGGAATAAGGAACATAACGATATAGAACATTGATTCAAAAAGACTTGAAGTATCAGCTATGCCTCTGGCGATCACTTCATTATAGAAGAAAATGCCAGATACGAGCCAGAACACAGTAAGAAATACATATGCTATGCCCGATGTAAAGAATGCGCCGATTTCGCGCCTGTAGATAGCCAGCATTATTCCTCACCTCCGTTATTATCATTGCTGCCGTCTGTCTCGGATCTCTCTTCACTGTTCTCCTGAACGGCTCTGAGCTTGCCGCTTTCAGTAGTCTTGATCTCGATCTTCGGCTTGGATTTGGATTTTTTGTCATCAGACTTATCGATACCCTCGTCCATGGTTATCTTGAGGAATATATCCTCCAGAGTGAGGTCTGACAGCTGGAGCATGAGAATATTCCAGCCATTTTCAGCGCAGAGCTTGTTGATAGCACGGCGGACATCTGTCTTGCCGTCGGTCTCTACATCATAGTCATAGATACCTCTCTCTCTTTCCATATCCGCACGTACATAGGTAACGCCGTCAAGAGCTCTCACAGCATCTGCAATGAGTCTCTTGTCGTCCGCTGTATGTGTAGGGCCTTCGATACGAAGAGTCATCTTATGCTCATTGGTGATGTTCTTTGCTATCTCGTCGGCAGTACCGTCTGCGGCAACAGTACCCTTGTTGATGATTATGATTCTGTCGCAGACTGCCTGAATCTCAGGGAGAATATGTGACGAAAGGATAACTGTGTGCTTCTTGCCCAGTTTCTTGATAAGGGTCCTTATCTCGATTATCTGGTTCGGGTCGAGACCAACTGTAGGCTCATCAAGAATGAGCACAGGCGGATTGTTGATGAGAGCCTGTGCAAGACCGACTCTCTGGCGGTAGCCCTTTGAAAGGTTCTTGATTATCCTTCCTCTTACGTCCTCTATCTTGCAGAGATTGCAGACGTCCTTGAGGTGAGCCTTTCTCGGGAGCTTGCACTTCTTCATATCGTATACGAAGCCAAGGTATGCCTCCACGGTCATATCCACGTAAATAGGCGGTATCTCGGGGAGATAACCTATATTTGCCTTTGCCTTCCTGGGGTCCTCAAGAATGTCTATGCCGTCGATGAGCACATCGCCTGATGTAGACGAGATATATCCCGTCAGCATATTCATGGTTGTGGACTTTCCTGCACCGTTAGGTCCGAGGAATCCCAGTATCTCACCCTTTTCTACCTTGAAGCTTATATTGTTTACGGCAAGCTTATCGCCGTACTTCTTAGTAAGGTTCCTGACCTCTATCATTGGGTTTTACCCTCCTTATTGTATTGTTTATGCGCCACAGCAGTACTGCGGCGCTGATTCACAGCCTTTATAATGTTAATACTTTATTGTGATAACACAGTGAAAGCACTGCGAATATTTTACAATATATTCATGGCGAAAGCTGTATCCGCACTTATCTGCCTTTTGAGCTCGTCCAGTGAGCCGAACTTCATTTCAGGGCGGATAAAGCTGCACAGCTCTACCTTGAGCGGACTTCCGTAAAGGTCTCCCGAAAATCCGTGTATATATGTTTCGGCAAGAGGAGCGCCGCCGTATTTCACGGTGGGCTTCATACCGATATCAGTTATTGACGGATACGTCTTTCCGTTCACATAGGCTCTCGTTGCATATACGCCGTACTTAGGAACGAGCTGTCCCTCAGCGAAGAGCTGATTAGCTGTAGGGAAGCCGATTGTACGTCCCAGCTGAGCGCCCCGCACGACTTCCTTTGCTATGATATAGGGCTTTCCCAGCATAGCATTTGCACGATCGAGCTCTCCCTCGGCGAGGAGCCTGCGGACTGCTGTAGATGATACTCTCACGCCTCCACAGAACACATCGTCAACGGTCTGAACAGAAAAGCCGTACTTTTCCCCGAATGAGCTCAGCTCGTCCACGCCCCATGCAGCACCTCTGCCGAAGCGGAAGTCTCTGCCGCAGCACACAAAGGCGGCGTTCATTTCGCCTCTGAGCATATCTCTTGCGAAGGCATCGCCGTCCATGCCGCAAATATCCTCGAAACGAGGTGAGAATATCTGCTCTGTACCGCAGTCGCTGCTGAGTATCAGTCTTTTTTCGCTCTCGCTGTAGATGAAGCCTGCAGCGCCCTTATTAGCCGTACTTTCGGGCGGAAAGGTGAATGCGCAGGGTATGAGCCCCTGCTTCTTCTGCTCTGCGGCAGCTCTCAGCACAGCCCTGTGACCGAGATGCACTCCGTCAAACATTCCAAGAGCCACGGCTGTTCTTTTGTTTTCCATGCCGTCACCCCAGATTTTTCCCGACGCGGAGCTCGCCTGTCTCAAAATTCGCAGATGCAGTACCTATGAAGCCTCCGTCAAAGCCGTAGACTCCGTACTGCTCTACTCCGCTTCGTATGTCGCGGAGCTTTGATATATCGAGCTTTACGCCGTTTCTGTACATTCTTGTCTGAGCCTCGCCCAGTATCAGCTTCGGCAGCTTTTCAAACACGCGCTCTATGGGGAGTATCAGCTCTTCAAGCCTTTCCTCGTCCCTTGCCTGCTGTATCTCCTCAAAGCTGTGGCAGTCATCAAGGGTAAATCCCCCCGACGACGTCCTCACAAGAGATGTCATTATGCCGCCGCAGCCCAGCTTATCGCCGATATCGCTGATTATTGTTCTTATATAAGTGCCCTTGCCGCAGACAATTGACAAAGCTCCCTGACGGGAAACGCTGTCATAGCTCTCCAGCATAAGGCTTTCCACCTCTATCTCACGGGGCTGACGTTCCACCTCTATGCCCTGTCTTGCAAGGTCATAAAGGCGCTGTCCGTTTACCTGCACAGCCGAATACATGGGCGGAAGCTGCATTATCTTTCCCATAAAATCGGGTATCACAGCTTCAATATCCTCACGGCTGACAGCCTTATCGGAAAGCTCCCGCACCTCTCCCCACACGTCCTGCGTGTCGGAGACAGCCCCCAGTCGGAAGGCAGCACGGTAGCTCTTTGTATTGTCAGGCATTATGTCGCAGGCCTTCGTGGCATTTCCCACGAAAACAGGCAGTACTCCCGTAGCCATAGGGTCGAGAGTGCCACCGTGTCCGAGGCGTTTCATCTGAAGTATGCCGCGGAGCTTCGCCACCACGTCAAATGATGTGAAGTCCTGAGGCTTGTTTACGCAGAGAATACCGTTCATCAGACCAGTGCCCTTTCAACAGCTGCAATGAGCTGTTTCTTTGCATCTTCAAGAGGTCCGTCAATAGTGCAGCCTGCTGCCTTTGCATGACCGCCGCCGCCGATGCCCTGACATATCGCCGATACGTTCACGTCGTTTGCCGAGCGGAATGAGCATTTGTATACTCCGTCCTCACGCTCGCGCATGAGTATGCCCACCTCTGTCTCCTCAAGCTGAATCGTAAGGGGCGCAAAGCCTTCCAGCTCCTCCATAGAGACGCCCATTTCCTTCATCATGTCCTGAGTAACGGCAGCTATAGCCAACTTTCCGCCGAGGCAGTACTCCATCAGCTCGTTGACCTTGGCCTCCAGCTTGAGTCTGCCCATTGACTTTACGTCGAACATATAGCGGTTTATCCTTGCGAAGTTTATATCGTAGCTGCGCATCATCTCTGCCGCTATCTCATGTGCGCGGGGTGTAGTGCAGCCATACTTGAAGCAGCCCGAATCCGTAGCAATGCCCGTATACAGGCACATTGCACAGTGCTTTGTTATCTTGACGCCCATGTACTGCGCAAGGTCATAGATTATCTCGCAGGCAGCTGTTGCGTCGCCGCGGAGCAGAGTTCTCTCCGCGTAATTTTTATTTGAAATGTGGTGGTCGATACAGAGCTGTACCTTATCGCCGTATATTTCCTTATAATCGCCCATAAGGGTAGTATCGGCAATATCCACTGCTATCACAGTCTTTGGTTCAAATTCCTCTCCTGCTCCCTCATCGGTGAGGAAGCTGTAGCGTGATGGGAATTCATCATGGCACACGACTCTGCTTCGGATACCAAGCTGTGCAAGAATATCCTTCAGACCGAAGCCTGCGCCGATACAGTCACCGTCGGGATTGCGGTGAGTCAATATTACTGCGTCCTCGCAGTTTCTGAGAAAGAGCTCAGCCTCACTGAAACCTATATACATATGAAGCACTCCTTACAGTAAGTCATGGAGCTTTTTGCTTATCTCCGCACTTCTCTCGATGGAATTATCGGCGATAAACGTAAGCTCAGGCGCTTTGCGCATTTTTAGTCTGTGAAAAAGCTCCCGCTTAATGAAACCTGCGGCGCTTTTGAGTCCCTGAACGGACTCGTTTGCTCTTTCGATGCCCTCAAAGCTGGATACATATATCTTACAGCTCGACATATCGCCCGAAAGGTCGGCACGTACTATTGTCAGCATCTTATCTATTCTCGGATCTTTAAGCTCGCGGAGAATCGCAGTCATCTCACGCTTTATATCTTCAGCCATGCGGCTGTTCTTGAAATTAGGCATTTTATTCCTTTCTGTCGTCAGAGCTTAACGGTAAAGCCTCCCTCTGCATTTTCCTCGTGCTTATCGGGATCGGCAGCCTTTGCATTTTTCTTTCCGCTCTTCTTTGCAGGCTTTTTTGCCGCCGTACTCTTTGACGTCTTCTTTTTGGCAGAAGCTTTTTTCTCTGCCTTTTCTTCCGGCTTTACGGCTGCTGTTTCAGCCTCTTCAGCCTTATTTTCCTCAGTACTTACAGCCTTTTCGCCTTCCTCTGCATCTTCCTGCTCCGTAAAGAAGCCACCCCCGAAGATCTCCGCAGAAAAAGCCTCGTCCTCAGCTGTAAGACTGTAGTCGGGGATATCATCGTCCCCTTCCTCGCCGTAGTAGATGTCAGCGTAGTTTCCGTACTCGGGCTCCAGCTCCACATCACGTACAGGACGCTCGATACCCATAAGATCATCTGTTATCGGCTCAGGTTCTTCAATAGCGCTGCACTGACCGAGAAGTATCTTTTTTACCGACTCAAAGAAGAATATGTCGATAGGTCCGAAATCGTCCCATGCAAGCGCCTCGTTGCAGTACTGCAGCATATCCGCAGTACTCATTCTGCTGTTGTCCATTTGATTTTCCCCCTTTATCATTGAAAGAAATTATTGTTTATCAGTCCTCGCGGTACTCCTCAACGATATATGTCTCGAAGATATCGCCTTCCTTGACATCGCTGAACTTTTCAAGGCTGATACCGCACTCATAGCCCTCGGCAACTTCCTTTGCGTCGTCCTTGAAACGCTTGAGTCCTGCGATCTCGTCATCAGCGATGATGATACCGTCGCGGACAACTCTTACCTTGCTGCCTCTTGTTACCTTACCGCTGAGAACGTAGCTTCCTGCTACCATACCAACGTTAGAGATCTTGTATACCTGACGTACCTCAACACGTCCCTGCTCAACATCGCGGAACTTAGGAGCAAGCATACCCTTCATAGCTGTGGAGATCTCTTCGATAGCATCATAGATGATGCGGTAGAGTCTGATGTCAACGCCGTCGCGCTCTGCATTTTCTGCTGCAACGGGATCAGGTCTTACATTGAAGCCGACGATGATAGCGTTTGAAGCGCTTGCAAGCATTACGTCGCTCTCCTTGACAGCACCAACAGCGCCGTGAATAACTCTTACTCTTACCTCATTGTTTGAGAGCTTCTCAAGTGACTGCTTGACAGCCTCAACAGAACCCTGAACATCAGCCTTTACTACGATCGGGAGCTCCTTGATCTCGCCCTCTGCGATCTGGCTGAAGAGGTTATCAAGAGTTACCTTGCGGTAAGCATTGAACTGTTCCTGCTTCTGCTCGTGCTTTCTCTGCTCAACGAGCTCTCTTGCAAGTCTCTCGTCCTCAACAGCGTTGAAGATGTCGCCTGCACTCGGCACTTCAGCAAGACCTGTTATCTCAACAGGAACTGAAGGACCTGCACTCTTTACGGTCCTGCCCTTGTCATTTGTCATAACACGGACACGTCCGACAGCTGTACCTGCGATGAGCACATCGCCCTGCTTCAGAGTACCGTTCTGAACGAGAAGTGTTGCGATAGGACCTCTGCCCTTGTCGAGACGAGCCTCTATGACAGTACCCTTTGCAAGTCTGTCAGGATTAGCCTTGAGCTCCTGCACCTCTGCAACGAGAAGTACGTTTTCAAGGAGCTCGTTGATGCCCTCGCCTGTCTTTGCAGATACAGGCACACATATAACATCGCCGCCCCAGTCCTCGCAAACGAGGTCGTACTTTGTGAGCTCTTCCTTGACACGGTCAGGGTTAGCGCCCTCCTTATCCATCTTGTTGATGGCAACTATAATGGATACGCCGGCAGCCTTTGCGTGGTTGATGGACTCTACTGTCTGCGGCATGATACCGTCGTCTGCGGCAACAACGAGTATAGCTATATCAGTGATATTCGCACCTCTTGCACGCATTGATGTAAATGCCTCATGTCCGGGAGTATCGAGGAATGTGATGTCCTGTCCGTTTACATTTACCTGATAAGCACCGATGTGCTGTGTGATACCGCCTGCTTCGCCTGCTGCAACGTGAGCATTTCTGATACGGTCAAGGATAGATGTCTTACCGTGGTCAACGTGTCCCATTACTACAACAACAGGGCAGCGCGGCTGGAGGTTTGTATCGTCATCGTCAGTGTCGTCGATAAGACGCTCCTCAATGGTAACGATAACTTCCTTCTCAACCTTTGCGCCCATCTCATCTGCTACGAGAGCAGCGGTATCGAAGTCTATCTCCTGATTTATGGAAGCCATTACTCCAAGCTTCATAAGCTGCTTGATGACCTCTGTAGCAGTTGCCTTCAGACGTGTAGCGAGCTCACCGACAGTGATGCTGTCAGGGATGAGGACCTTGAGCTGCTGCTTTCTTGCTCTTTCGAGCTCAAGTCTCTTCAGCTTCTCAGCCTCGCTTTCCTTCTTTGAGAACTGCTGACGGTTTCTCTGAGCTGACTTCTGATTTATCTTCTGCTTCTTTGAAGAGTAGTTGTCGTTCTTGTGCTTGTTGGAAGCAGCCATCTGGTCGTATCTCTCGTTGTATTTGTCGAGGTCAACGTAGCTTCCTCTTGTATCGACAGTACGGCGCTGAGTAGATGTCTGGGCAGTCTCAGAGCTGAATGTGGCGTTGAACTTTGTTCTCTCGCCTCTGTCCTGAGCCTTTGCCTGCTCCTTCTTCTTGTCCTTTTTCTTGTCGTTTTTCTTCTCGTGCTCAACCTTTTTCTCTGGCTCTGCCTTCTTCTCCGGCTCCGCCTTCTTCTCTGGCTCGGCAGCCTTTACAGGCTCGGGCTTTGTCTCAGTCTTGGGAACTTCCTTGACAGGAGCTGTCTCCTGCTTCTTCTCGGGCTCAGCCTTCTTTGCAGGAGCTTCATGCTTTGGCTTTGCCTCCTTCTTCTCAGGTGCGGGAGCCTCAGCCTTAACAGACTCCTTCTTTGCAGCAGCCTTCTCCTTTTTCTCAGCAGGAGCTTCTGTCTTTGCTGCCTCCTTCTTAGGTGCAGGCTTCTTCTCAGCCTTAGGAGCCTCTTCCTTCACAGGATGCGGATCGTTCTTTGAATTGAAGTATTCGTCCAGTGAATTTACAGAATAACGATCCTTTGTGTAGTGCTCAAGCACTGAATTCATTTCCTCCTCTGTGAGGGAAGAACCTGTTTTCTTCTTATTATCTCCCTTTTCACCGAAATAATCGATTATTTCCTGTGCAGGTACGTTGATATCCTTTGCTGCGTCGCTTAACTTTATCTTTTTTGCCATAGGCTTTATTTACCTCCATTTTACTATGCCGTTCAGGTCACGGCGGAATTATGATCCGTATCTATATAAACGCATTTCTGCGATCAATCGGATATTATTTTTTCAAAGCCGTCTGCGAAGCCCTTGTCAGTTACGGCAATTACGGCAGTATCCTTGCCGCAGAGCCTTCCGATATCGAATTTGCTTATATCGGCTTCAAGGTGTCTGACAGAATACTTTTCACAGTAGTACCGCACTTCCTTGACGGTCTTCGGAGAAGCGTCGGACGCTGTGAGCAGACAGGCTGCTGTGCCGTTCTTTGCAGCTTCCACAGAGCTGTCGAAGCCCTTTACGACTTTTCCTGCTCTTATGCAGATACCCAGCAGATTAATTATCCTGCGGCTGATCTCCGAGCTCATTCATCATCACCTCGTAAACGCTGTCCTCTATTTTACATGAGAATGATTTCTCAAAGCGTCTTGCCTTTCTGGCTTTTTCAAGGCACTCGCGGCTTCGGCAGATATAAGCGCCTCTGCCTGCAGCCTTGCCCTTGAAGTCAAGACTTATATCGCCCTCGGGAGACTTTTCCACACGGATAAGCTCCATTTTGGGCTTCATCTCATTACAGCCGAGACACATTCTCATGGGTATTTTTTTAGGCTTCATAATTATTCCTCGTTTGCAGGAGCTTCTTCCTCAGCAGGAGCCTCTGCTGCTGCCTCAGCTGTCTCCTCTGCGGGAGCTGTTTCCTCAGCCTCTGCGCTCTCCTCAGCAGGAGGAGCTGCCTCAAATACAGGTGCTACGAAGTCGGGGCTCATCTCGGGAGCTTCCTCGCCCGAAACACTGTCGAACTGTGGCTTGATGTCTATCTTGAAGCCTGTGAGCTTTGCAGCGAGCTTAGCGTTCTGACCCTTGTTGCCGATAGCAAGTGAGAGCTGATTGTTGGGAACGATAACTGTGCATGCCTTTTCTTCCATTGAAGTGATGACAGTCTTGAGGACCTCAGCAGGAGCAAGAGCTCTTGCGATGAATTCCTCAGGCACCTCGCTCCATGGGATTATGTCTATCTTTTCACCGCTGAGCTCATTGACAACAGCAGTTATTCTTGAACGCTTAGGACCGATGCAGGCGCCGACTGCGTCAACGTTCTCGTCCTTTGACCATACAGCGATCTTTGTTCTTGAGCCTGCCTCACGGGATATGGACTTTACTTCAACTGTGCCGTCGTATATCTCGGGTACCTCCTGCTCAAAGAGTCTCTTGACGAGATCCTTGTGTGTACGTGAGATCTTGACAACAGGCTTCTTGTTCTTGCCTATGATACCTGTGATGTATACCTTTACAGACTTGCCCTCTTCAAGGACTTCACCTGGGATCTGCTCATTGCGGAAGAGATAGAGCTCAGTGCCGTCATAAACCACTGTGACAGTACCTCTGCCGGGCTCGACCTGTGATACTCTTGCAGTGATGCACTCATGTTCCTTCTGCTCGAACTTGCTGAGCATCTGCTCGCGGTTGATCTCTCTCAGGTCTCCCTTGATGGACTGCTTTGCGGAGAGGGCAGCCATTCTGCCAAGCTTGGATATATCAAGCTCCTTCATTATAGTGCCGCCCACCATAGCATTAGGATCCATAGTTCTTGCAACGTCGATGTTCACCTCGTTCTCGTCGATAGGCTCATCGTCGATGATATCCTGTCTGATGTACATTTCAAACTTCTTTGTCTTGGGATCGATCTCTACGGAGATCCTCTCCTCGCTGTGCGGGTAAGCTCTTCTTGCAGCCTTGAGCATAGCTGATTTAACCTTTTCGATGAGAAGCTCTGTCTCTACGCTGTTTTCCTCTCCGAGTGCCTCCAGCGCCCTGAAAAAGTCCTTATTCATGTTCATGTCTGTTGATTCCTCCAATATATTTTATTTTGGTTTTTTACAAATATTGATATTTTTTCAAAAATCCAGATAAAGCTTGACGAAAGCAATATCTGACAGAGGGAATGTTTTTTCCTCTCCGCTTTCGAGTATGACGGAAACACCGTCCTTATCTGCACCTGCAAGCTGTGCGACGATCTCCTTTTCACCTTCGAAGGCTCTGATAAAGCGCACTCTTACGGTATCGCCCTGACAGACCTCAAAGTGTTCCTCCTTGACAAGCTCGCGCTCCAGACCTGCCGACCCTACCTCAAGCATATAGCTCTGAGATATGGGATCCTTCTCGTCGAGGATGTCACTGATGGGAGCGTTGGCACGTTCACAGTCAGCAATGGTGATACCCTCGTCCTGATCGATGAATACGCGGAGATACCACATAGCGCCTTCCTTTTCGTAGCAGACGTCCCAGAGGTAGTAGCCCAGCTCATCGGTTATCGGCTTGATAAGATCGTATACCTTTTGTTCCGTACCGCCGAATTTCTTGAACTTCATAGGCAGTTTTTCCCGATATTACGGGAATCTCCTTTCTCTGTAAAGTAATAGTCCCGATATAAATACTAAAGACCGGAATGCTTCCGGTCTTTGGGTTTACTATCATCATCAAATATTATATCACGGTTTTTCGCAAAAATCAAGTGTTTTTCGGAATTTTTTTCAAAAAACCGCAGATTTTTCCTGGGATTATAAAAATCGTCCCCCGAAGCCTGTGTACCATACCTCGGGGGAGCGATTATATATATAAATTATTAAATCCCTTTTGTTCCTATAATTACTTAGTCACCAGCATCTGAGCTGTTCTTGCATTTATATTACCAGTTCTCATTAAAATATCCTGTGCTTCTGTCTTAGTAGCAGAATATGCCTTGTTATTTCCAAGATTAACAATATCTATAGTGTCTGTCTTAGGCTCTCTGACACCTACGTTCCTGATAGCATCTGTTACAACTACCGAAGCGCGCTTATCGCCGACAACATCATAAATGCCCTTATAATACTTGCCTTCTAAAACTTCATGTGCTTCCGGATTAATTCTCGGAGGATCCGGAACCCAAATTATAATAATGTGTCCGCCGACAAAAATAATTTCCCAATGTCCGTCTTTTTCCCAGAACTGTCTTAACTTAAATTCCTGTACGCGTGTCCCCTGAGTAAGTCTGCCTCTGTATGATTTAATATCAGCTACATTACCACCTTTTTTTAATGCTGTTGATACTCTTACAGCATCCGCTAATTTAGCCTCGGTAATCTCATGCATTTCCAGTACATCAGATAACTGAAGTTCCTGGGCTGTCTGAGTTCTTGAATACTTAACAGCATTATCAAGAGCTGCACTTGCGGACATTGCACTTGTCATTGGAATTGCACACATTGCTGTCGCTGCGATCGCTGCGAATATCTTCTTAACTGAATTTTTCATAAAATCACTCCTATATATATATTATTTGCTGCCACTAATGGCACCGCTGTGTTACTTTAACAACTGATATTTGCTAAACTCTTTACGGAAGCATGGACCGGCAGGACCATAGGGTCTGGGACCGGGTACTACCACGATTATGATCTCAGGTTCATCATCAGGAACCGGAAGGGGTCTTGGTCCGTTTCCGCAGCCGTGCTCAGGATCAAAAGAAGCAATACCGTCATTAGCCAAAAAGCGGCTGCCTGCCTTTTCATATGTAGCCATTTGTTTTGCTTCGCCGAGAACTCCCCTTATGCATTCGGAACGAACTGCGTCTGTTGGTTCAATATAAGCTCCATCAAGCTTATTTACCTTTGATGATTCAAAAAGCATCTGAACAGCGGAAGGATCAACAGTTGGATCAGCCGCACTTGCTGACATTGCACTTGTCATCGGAACTGCACACATTGCTGTTGCTGCTAAAGCAGCGATCATTCTTTTAAAATTAACCTTCATAATAATATCTCCTTAATCAAAAATAAAAAATCGTTTATGTCATAGCTTATATACCTGTCTTAGAAATGCTTTGTTTTAGGTGTCGCGCAACCCTATGCTTTTATTATACTCGGTTCCGATGATTTGTGAAGATGATATTTGTCACTTTGTGAGTGACATATGTCACTCTGAAAATGACATATGTAACAATGAACAGCAGAAATGGTCAGGCAACCTTATATAAAGCTCAGACATAAGAACAGGCGGCTCATACAGCCGCCTGTTTATGTCATTCGTTCCTCAGTCCCAGCTGTCTACCGTCAATCCCAGCTGCGGACAAGCTATGGAGCCAGACTCATGTATCTTGAAATCAAGCCTGTAACTCTCATCGGGAGGTTCATTTATCAATTTCTCAGCATCGTCCGTGTAATACACATTATGCTCCAATGTAAATTCGCCCTTATAGCCGCCTACATCTATCGCGGTCAGAGAATCGGGGCATACATCGTTTCCCCATTTCTCACTGTGAAATCTGTATTTAACCCCTTCGCAGAATGTAACAGTTTCTTTATCGCCGACATAGTCAGAAGCGACAAGGACGGTCGGGAACATATCATAGCTGTTTTTTATGATGTATACTTCGAGCTTTACATCGCCGAACTGCTTTGAAAACCTGTTATAGCCTTTTATCTCATCGCCGAATTTATACCCTGCAAACAGCGAATCTTCAAGCTTCTCATCTCTGTAAAAACTCAAACTCGGATATACTGCCATTTCTCTCTTCTGCTTATTCATTTTTGCGTTGAAAAGCGATAATAATATCATCCATATCAGTGCAGTGCTCAGCATTGTGATGATTATGAACTTTACAGGTGACATCATGGGTTTTATATCTGCTTCTCTGCCCTCTGCAAGACGCTTTTTTATCTTGCGCTTATACATCGCTTTGTAAATTGCAAACCCTGTCACCGCTTCGATCAGCACTATACCTGTAGGTATAATGATACTTAAAATGTTTATTCCACTCATGTCCACCCCTCCTTATATTCCCAAAAATTCCTTGAATATGTAGTAATACGTCCTCGTCACGTCAACTTTAGCACCGTTTTTCATGGTCAGCAGGAACTTCTGCGACAGCGCAGGGCGTATGCTCTTTATGTGCGACACTGACACTATGACCGAGTTGCTGACGCGGATAAACTCCTTCGGGTCAAGTATCTCTTCAAGACGTTTCAAGGTCTCGGAAAGCTTGTACTCGTCCCCTCCGCAGTAGGCAACTATATCATGGGCGAAGCTCTCTATGTGGGATATTTCCTTTGTTTCGAGCCTGTATATCTCCTCGCTGCGCCGCGCTATAAGGTGTGACACAGTGACATTGTTTTCCGAGAGTATCAGCTCTGCGCTGTCGTCTATGTCTATTCCGCGTTTTATCAGCTCAGCCGCTATTGAGTCGTAGTGTTCGTCGCTTACAAGCAGTCTTATTTTCATTGTCGGCAGTCCGCCTCACTTTCCCTGTATCATTGATAAGCTTATCTGACTATATTATAAATGGAGCGCAAATAAAAATCAATACTCTCCGCACACCTTGCACTTCTGACATCACAGCTTGCACATACGGAGCAAAGGCTTTCTTCTAAAACGAAATGTATAAACAGCTCACTTTGGTGCATTAACTATAAGCAAATCTATAACAATTTAATACAATTAGTAGTAAAAATCTGATATTTTCTTGTGTTTGTTCATAATTTGTTCATCAACACCCCCTTGTCAAAACCTGCATTACATGGTATACTTAGAATGATATTTTATTGCCTGAGGCAAGCACTGTCTGAGGGCACAATGAGAAGGAGAAATGTTTTATGCAGTATGGCCACTTTGACCTTGAGAATAAGGAATATGTCATCACTAACCCCGCGACTCCCGCACCATGGGCAAACTACCTCGGAGATCCCGAGTACGGCGCTATGATCTCAAATAACGCAGCAGGCTACAGCTTCGTTAAGTCAGGCGCTAACGGACGTCTTTCACGCTTCCGCTTCAATTCCGATATGGCGCTCCCCGGACGCTATATCTACATCAGAGACAACGATACAGCTGATTACTGGTCAGCTTCCTGGCAGCCTGTGGGCAAGCCCCTTGACAAGTACAAGAGCGAATGCCGCCACGGTACTGCCTATACAGTTATATCAGCAGAATACGCTGATATAAAGTCGGAAACAACTTACTACGTTCCCTATGGCAAGACCTATGAGGTCTGGAGAGCTAAGGTCACAAACAACTCCTCAAAGGAGAGAAAGCTCTCTGTTTTCGGCTTCATCGAGTTCACCAACGAGCCTAACTACGAGCAGGATCAGGTCAACCTCCAGTACACTCTGTTCATCACACGTACAAGCTTTGAGGGCGGCAACCGTATCCTCCAGCACATGAACGAGAATACAGGCTTCGACGAGAACGGCTACAACGGTCAGGAGCGCTTCTTCGGCATGGTAGGTCAGCCCGTTACAGGCTGCTGCGGAAGTCTCAGCGACTTCATCGGACCTTACAGAACTTTCTCAAATCCTATTGCTGTTGAGAACGGCAAGTGCAGCGGCGTTATGAACTACAACTCCAATTCCTGCGGCGCACTCCAGAGCGACATCACTCTTGCTCCCGGCGAAACAAAGGAATTCGTTTTCGTACTCGGTGAGCGCAAGGACCCCGAAGCTGCTGCTATCCTTGACGAGTACAAGGCTGCAGGCAAGGTCGACGCAGAAGTTAAGCAGCTCAAGGACTACTGGCACGGTCAGCTCTCCAACTTCAAGGTAGAGACACCTTCCGACGAGTTCAACAACATGATAAACGTATGGAACGCTTACCAGTGCTTCATTACATTCATCTGGTCAAGAGCAGCTTCATTCGTATACTGCGGTCTTAGAAACGGCTACGGCTACCGCGATACAGTTCAGGATATACAGGGAATCATTCATCTTGATCCCGAAATGGCAGCAGAGAAAATACGCTTCATGCTCTCCGCTCAGGTCAGCAACGGCGGCGGTCTGCCACTTGTTAAGTTCGACCACAATGCAGGTCACGAGACATGCCCTGACGAGAACGACGAGCACAGCGTTTACGCTAAGGAAACAGGTCACCCATCTTACCGTGCTGACGATGCACTCTGGCTCTTCCCGACAATCGTGAAGTACCTCGGCGAGAGCGGAAACAAGGGCTTCCTTGATGAAGTCATCACCTATGCAGAAGAAGGCGGCGGAAAAGCTACTGTTTACGAGCACCTCAAGAATGCTATCCGCTTCTCTATGGAGCGTCTCGGCAGTCACGACATGCCCGCAGGTCTCCACGCTGACTGGAACGACTGTCTCCGCCTCGGTGCACAGGGCGAGTCCACATTCGTGGCATTCCAGCTCTACTACGCTATGAACGTAATGCGCGACATGGCTAAGGACAAGAACGACACAGAATACATCACATACCTCGACGGCGTTCAGAAGAAGCTGGGCAACGCTCTCGAAAAGTGCTGGGACGAGGACAGATTTATCCGCGGTATCCGCGACAACGGCGTTATCGTTGGTGCTAAAAAGGATCCCGAGGCTAATATGTGGCTCAATCCTCAGAGCTGGAGCGTTATCTCACGCTTTGCTTCCGAAGAACAGGCTGAAAAGGCTATGAACAGCGTTCACGATATACTCAATACACCTTACGGAGCAAAGCTCCTTGATCCTCCTTACAAGTATCACCACTTCAAGGGCGCTCTCATGCAGGTGTTCAACCTTGATACAAAGGAAAACGGCGGTATCTTCTCACAGTCACAGGGCTGGCTCATACTTGCCGAGGCACTTCTGGGACACGGTGACCGCGCATTCGAGTATTTCCTTGAAAGCTCACCTGCCGCTATGAACAACAAGGCTGAGATTCGTGTTATGGAGCCATATGTACACGGTCAGTTCACCGAGTCGAAGGCTTCTCCATACGAGGGACGTTCACACGTTCACTGGCTCACAGGTACAGCTTCCACAGTTATGGTAGGCTGTGTTGAGGGTATCTGCGGTATGCGTCCTGACCTTAACGGTCTTGCTATCGCTCCGTCTATCCCTGCTAAGTGGGACGGCTTCAAGATAGAGAAGAACTTCCGCGGCAAGAAGCTCAACATCACTATCGACAACTCCGCACACGTTCAGAGCGGCGTCAAGGAGCTCACACTCAACGGCGAAAAGCTTACAGGCAACTATGTTCCTGCGGACAAGCTCAAGGACGTTAACGAGATAAAGGTAATCATGGGTTGATTAAGAACTAAGAGCTAAGAGCTTAGAACTAAGAAAGGGCGGAATTATCCGCCCTTTTTCTATGTGTAGGGGACGGCGCCCTCTACGTTATTGTGCAAGCTGTCATATTTTTTTGTCTCCAATTGTGCATTCCCACAAATCTGACAAGTTTACTTTGCAAAGTCTTGACAAGTACACTTGGCAGTGCTATAATACAATCATACCAAGTATACTTGTCAAAAAACGCCAATAAAACTTTGCATGATATGGGAGGTAACAATTATGAACAAGGAAGAGATTCTTGCTAAAAGCCGTCAGGAAAACAAGAACCGCGATATCGCAGAAATAGAGAACGGCAAAAGCGCTTCTAAGTTTGCTGTTATAACGTCTGCAATTTTCGCAGGAGTGCTTTTCATTCTTGAAGCGGTAATAACAGGTCATAACAATAACAGCTTATGGGCAATGCTTGCTTTTATGAACTGCATGATGTGCGGTTACAAAGCATTCAGGCTGGGCAATGTAAAAATGCGTCCTGCCGCTATATTATGGGGATTTTGCACGATAATAGTTCTGATACTTGCCATTATTGACTTTACTGAAAAATCTGTTCTATAATGAGGTGATTTCATGAATAAAGAAGAAATACTGGCTAAAAGCCGTCAGGAAAACAAGAACCGCGACATCGTGGAGATAGACCATTTCAAAAGCGCTGCAAGATTCGCTCTGATAATCAGTATGGCTTTCACGGCATTATGGACTATGCTGTCCATAATCGCTACACAGCGTGTTAATTACGCTGTTATCGCTGTGGAATTCTGCATGACGTTCTCCATGTGGCTTTACAGAGCAATAAAAAGCAAAAAAGCCTCGGATATTCTGTTGGCGGCAGTCTCGGGCTTAACCTTTCTTATCCCCGCTTTCATCGGAATATGTGAGCTTTTCAATATCAAACCGTAAGAGGGATATACAATGGACAAGAAAGAAATACTCAAAAAAAGCCGAAAAGAAAACAAGAATAAGGATCTTCCCGAATTAGAAGCTATCAAGAAAATGGCTGTCTTTACACTCGTGGCAGTTACAGTTTTGGCAGGCGTTATAACTATTGCCGAGCACCGCATTTACGGTGACTACAACATCGGGCTGATGACGGTCGTTTTCAGTGTTCCTTTTATCATGGGACTGTATATGTGCTTTAAAAGCACCCAAAAAAATAAGCTCCCGATAATTGCAGGAACTGTATTTTTCGCGCTGTGGTTCGGCTTCGCGGCGTTCTGCGAAGTAACCTCGCTTATAGATAAAATGAGGTGACAGTATGATAGACGATTCACTTATACTCCGAAACCGCCTGAAAGAGATACGCAAGGAGCAGCGGCTCTCACAGGACGAACTTGCCAAAATGGTAGGCGTATCCCGTAATACCATAAGTTCCATAGAGACAGGTCAGTTCAGCCCTACTGCTAAGCTTGCGCTGATACTATGCATCGCTCTTGATAAGAAGTTTGAGGATATTTTTTATTTTGACTGAATTATAAAAATACATTCAAAAGGCGTCCTTTCTTGCAGGACGCCTTGCTTCTTTTGACTCCGTAAGCGATGTACAATAAACACTCTTTATAAAAGTGAGCGCGTGAAACAAGCGACAACGTGACAAGGGTGCAGCGTCACGCTGCAAAAAGCGCTTCCGATAACGGAAGCGCTTTTTCATGTCATTTTTTCTTTGCTTCTTCGATAGCCCTTGAAGCCTCCTCGATAGCCTCCTTAGCCTTAGCGGTATCTTCCTTCAGCTTCTCCTCAGCCTCTTTGATCTTCGCGTCTATCTCCTTGTACTTGTCAGAGTTCTCGATATCTTCCTTTGCCTTCTCAAAGTCAGCCTTCAAATCGGCAACGGCCTTTTCATACTCGGCTTTCATTTCTTCCTTTGTCTTTTCAGCTTCAGCCTTTGCATTTTCTACTGCCTCGCCGATCTCTGCATTAACCTCGGAAGCCTTTTCCTTTGCCGCGTCCTCTAACTGCTCCTTTTCGAACTTCTGAGCAAGAAGCGGTATTGAATTGCCGTCCTCATCATAGAACACGATATTGTCTATGTAAAGGTCTGACTCATTTGCTACGCCCCAGCGCATGATAAGGAAGTTTGCGTCCTCCATATCCGCGCTCCAGCACTGTCCGCTGTCGGCAAGAAGGAACTTGAATACCGCATGAACGTTGCCGGAGGTCTCGAAGTTATACTCGCCGCCGCTGAACTCCTTGAAGTCATACCACTTATCCTGAGCTGTGACAGTTCCGCCGCCTCCGCCTATCCAGCCGGGAGCT
Source organism: Ruminococcus flavefaciens (assembly GCA_004554385.1). GTDB lineage: Bacteria > Bacillota > Clostridia > Oscillospirales > Ruminococcaceae > Ruminococcus > Ruminococcus flavefaciens_T. Next base: position 79,616 of record SFMO01000081.1, on the reverse strand, counting down.
CTTACACCCTCCGCATCATCTGTCTTGAGATTATCCGCTGTAGCCTGAGCGTATACATCGAACTCGATGCTGCGCACCTTTGCAGCACCCTCATTTCCCAGAAGCTTTGTAGCACTGATACCTATTTTCTGCACCTTTCCCTCAAGAGGAACTGTGTTGTCATCTGTGAACTTCAGCATTTTATTGCCCATGAGCTCCACAACAGAGAGCTCACCCTTTGCGCAGTCATCGTCATCGCTCTTTGAAAAAGCAAAGTCGAAAACGCCGTCATCAAAAGTAACAGTGTTCGGATCTGTTGCATCTACAGGCTCAGGCGGCTCTGATTCTGTTGTGACCTCAGCAGTAGTTTCCTCTGTAGGAGCAGTAGTCTCCTTATTGCTGTCGGGCTTTGAGTCAGAGTCCTTCTTGTCTCCGCAGCCTGCCGCACAAGCCGCCAGAGCAAAAGCCATAGCGCCTGCGATAAAGCTTTTATAGTTCATAATGTCACTCCTTTATATATTCTGAAGAGCATTCGCTCCTGTTTCTTTTACACCAACATTGTAGCACAAATGGTCATGCAAGTAAAGTCTTTTCTGTTAATTTTTATTATTTTCACACGGCTGTCATATTCAGACAACAGCGCAAAAGGCGAACCCGTTTATTCGGGTTCGCCTTTAATCATGCATTATGAATTCTTCTCGCGGTTCTGATAGATTATCTCAACGGTATCGCGCATCATATCGAAGGGGCGAACCTTCGGAGAGATCTTCACCGAAACATAGGACTTACCTGCGCCGTTGAAGGCGATCCTGCCCTTGTATGCCTGCTGAAGTCCCACTATCTGATCGGGCACAAGGTACTCGGTATAGAAGTACATAGCGCCGTTCTTCTGGGATATTTCCGTGATACCGAGATGTGCTGCCTTATTTCTCAGCAGTGAAACATCGATGAGTCCCACAACTGACTTCGGCGGATCGCCGTAGCGGTCTATGAGCTCGTCTATGAGGTCGGACTTGTCACTGTCCTCGTTGACAAGCATTATCTTGCGGTACATATCGATTCGCTGATTAAGGCTTGGTATATACTTCTCGGGGATATGAGCATCTATCTGTATATCCACAAGACACTCAGGCACTTTTTCGGGCTGTATGCCCTTCTCCTCGGCGATAGCCTCAGAAAGGAGCTGTAAATACATATCGTAACCTACAGCCTCCATATGTCCGTGCTGTCTGCCGCCGAGAATACTTCCTGCACCTCTTATCTCAAGGTCACGAAGAGCTATACGGAAGCCGCTTCCGAACTGCGTGAACTCGCGCATTGCATTGAGGCGCTTGGTGGCTATCTCCGTCAGCACCTTGTCACGCTGATAGGTGAAATAGGCGTAGCCTCTGCGGTTGGAACGTCCCACACGTCCTCGGAGCTGATAGAGCTGTGAAAGTCCAAAGCGGTCTGAGTCCTCTATAATAAGGGTATTGACATTGGGCACATCAACACCTGTTTCTATTATTGTTGTGCAGACAAGGATATCTATCTCATGCTCTACGAGCTGCTCCCATATATCGGACATCTCGTCCTCGCTCATCTGTCCGTGAGCCACTGCGATTCTCGCCTCGGGCAGGAACTCCTGCAAACGCGCTGCACAGCCGCGGATAGTCTCAACGCGGTTATGGATATAGTATACCTGTCCGCCGCGGCGAAGCTCCCTGACTATGGCCTGAACTATAGTACCCATGTTGTACTCGATAACGTAGGTCTGAACGGGGTATCTGTCCTGGGGAGGCTCCTCGATGACAGACATATCACGTATGCCGCTCATTGCCATATTAAGTGTACGCGGGATAGGTGTTGCGGAAAGCATGAGCACATCAACTCCGGAAAAGCTCTCCTTGAACTTTTCCTTGTGGGCAACTCCGAAGCGCTGCTCCTCGTCGATTATGGCAAGTCCCAAGTCCTTGAACACCACGGATTTCTGGATTATCTTGTGAGTGCCGATGATAAGGTCGATACGTCCCTGCTTAAGCTTTTTGATTATCTCGTCCTGCTGCTTTGGCGAGCGGTAACGGCTCAGCAGCTCTATATTCACAGGAAAATGCTCAAAACGGCGGAGTGCTGTCTGGTAGTGCTGATATGCCAGCACAGTAGTAGGCGCAAGGATAGCGCACTGCTTGCCCGAGAGTACACACTTCATGGCAGCTCTGAGTGCTACCTCTGTCTTTCCGAAGCCAACGTCGCCGCAGAGAAGTCTCTCCATAGGTCTCGGACGCTCCATATCCGCCTTTATTTCGGCTATGGACTGAAGCTGGTCATCGGTCTCCACATATGGGAAGCGCTCCTCAAAATCGCGCTGTATCTCGTCATCGGGATAGAATGCGAAGCCCACACTCTTCTCACGCTTTGCATAGAGGGCTATGAGCTCATGCGCCATGTCCTTTACGGCATGTTTTACGTTGTTTCTGGTCTTCTGCCACTCTCCGGAGCTGAGCTTGTTGAGCTTAACTCCGCTGTCGTCTCTCGGACCTATATACTTCGACACCATATCCAGCTGAGTAACAGGTATGTAAAGCTTATCCGTACCTGCGTACTGTATGGTGATGTAATCCTTGGTGACGCCGTCCATTTCAAGCTTGCGGATACCGATGAATCGTCCGATACCGTGTCCCGAATGTACCACCAGGTCGCCCTCGGTGATGTCGGCAAGAGAGCGTATCTCCTCTGCCTTGTTCTTCTTTTTGCGGTGCTTTCTGCGGACTGCATCCATAGCGCGTCCCTGAGTAATGAGCACTGTCTTGTTTTCGGGGTACTCAAAGCCGCCGCCGAAGCTGCCCGACATGAGGACAACTCTGCCCTCGGAAGGCTCGATATTATGGTCGGCAAGGTCACAGGGTATGCCCTTGTCGATGAGGTCCTGCTGTATGATAGGAAGGGTCTTGTCGCTTCCTGCCGCAAGTATCATGCGGTAGCCGCGGCGCTTGTACTCCTCAAGGTCTTCTATAAGCTGCTTCATCTCGCCGCTCCAGGGGGCAGTCTGCATAGCCTCAAAGCTGACCAGCCTGCGGAAGTCGATACGTTCGCCGCCCTGCATGAAGCTGCTCATATAGAGGCAGACACGCTTTTCAGCTCTGTGCTGAACCTCGGGTAATTCAAGTACATAGCCGTCAAGTCCCTTGCACAGCTGACCGTCCTCCATGAGTATCTTTATATCCTCGTTATGACGTGTCATCACGCCTGCCGCATTGTCCATAACATCGGAATAATCACTGAAAAGCACAGCTCCGTCAACATAGTCGAAAACAGTTGAAGGCTCGCCGTAGACAAGAGGGTAGTACTTGACGCTATGGGCAAGTATCTCCCCTGCCCTCAGTCTGTGAACGTCTGCGCCAAGGTGCTCGCGTACAGCGTCCATGCGCTTGCCGCGGACCTTTTTGCAGAGCTCCTCTATCTTGTCTGCAAGCTCGTCGTTGTCGTAGAGCACCTCTCCCGATGGGTATATCTCAACCTTTTCAAGAGAGTCGGTACGGCGCTGAGTATCGGTCTCAAACTCGGATATGCTGTCTATCTCGTCACCCCAGAGCTCTATACGTACAGGCTTATCCGCCTGCACAGGGAAGATGTCAAGGATAGAGCCTCGTATGGAGAACTGTGAAGCGCCCTCAACCTTTTCACAGCGCTGATAGCCGCACTTTGCAAGAGTCACCGCAAGCTCAGTGAGGTTTACTTCCTGTCCCTGTGTAAGCTCTATACCTGCGGCAATAAGCACTCCCACAGGTATAACAGGCTGCATGACAGCCTCGATACTTGCGCAGATAACGCTGCAACGGCTTTTAGCCGCCTTTATAAGGGCGGCTATACGCATATGCTCATATTCGTGGTTGGTACTGTCAACAGGAGTGAATACAAGCTCCTTTGACGGGAAAAGCACAGCTGTCTCGCAGCCTGCCATCATGTTTATGTCATCACTGAGCTTTTTTGCCTCAGCCTCAGTACCTGTGATGACAAGGTCTGTTTTTCCTCTGCCGCTGAGAGTATATATCAGCTGCGCCCTGTGTATATGGGAAAGTCCGGTCACAGAGACGGGGGAGATGTTTTTTTCAACAGCCTCCTGCAGGCTCTTAAAGCCTGCAAGCTCACTGAATAGTTGTCTGAAAAGTTCCATTTGATTCTCCGTTAGGAATTGTACTTGTTCATGGCTTCGTCGGTCTTATCCTGCACCATGAGCTTTATGCACTCGCAGGCGTTTTTCACGGACTCAGCCATTTTCTCCGAGTCCTCATTGCCGAACTTGCCAAGCACCCACTTTGCAAGGTCATAATCGGGGTGAGGCTTCTTGCCGACGCCCATTTTTATACGTGGAAAATCGTCCCTGCCGGTGAGGTCACAGATGCTGCGGAGACCGTTGTGTCCGCCATGGCTGCCCTTGCGGCGTATACGGAGCTTTCCGCAGTCAAGGGAAATATCATCGCATACCACTATAAGGTGATCCACATCTATCTTGTAGAACTCCAGTGCCTGTACGATAGCTTCGCCGCTGTTGTTCATAAATGTAGTGGGCTTCAGCAGCAGACAGCGCTTGCCCTCCACAGTCACCTCAGCTGTCTTGCCCTTGAAGCGCAGACGGTCAATGCCCTCGCCCAGCTGCTTTGCCAGCTCATCCATGACCATGAAGCCTGCATTATGACGGGTGTTCTCATATTCAAGCCCCGGATTGCCGAGACCTGCTATAACATATTCTATTTTACCTCTTGCCGCATTAGAATTTGCGGAAATCCTGTCGAACACATCAAAAATACTCATATTATCTTCTTCTCTCTTAAATATATCTGTAGGGACACAGCACTTCCTGACAGCTCAGCTCAGTCAAGTCCCTCAAGCTTTTCGACCAATTCAAGCCCCATAACCTCTGCAAAATACCTGCCTGATTTCATTACAGACGGTTCCTTCAGGAACTCGGGGATATGTGCGTCACAGCCGATTATCGCCTTGTTGCCCACTTTCTTCGCGATACGGAAAAATCGCTCTGACGGATAGTGTTTGTTGTTCATCATTCCAAGCATATTTATCTCAACGGGGATATCTTTGTCTTTAAGGAACTGACAAAGCCGCGTGTAATGCTCCTCATAAGCCTCGGCACTTCCTGTGAAGTCCAGCAGATCCGGATGGGCAAGATAGCGGTATCTTCCCGAATCCATGCCCTCTATGATACGGTCGACATACTCCCTGAGTATCCCCTCGTCAGAGGTAGGCACTCCCATGTACACACCGCAGCTCTCGGGATTATTGAAGTGCTGTCCCATTATCATATAATCCAGCGGATAATCGGCAAGAAGCCTGTCCTGAGCCTCTATGAGCGCAGGTATATACTCCGCCTCAAATCCTATATAAAGCTTTATATCGTCGGCGTATTCCTTTTTCAGGTCTGTGAGAGAGCTGAAATAGCCGTCCACATCGGTGTCTCTCATTCTAATACCCGAAACGTATCCGTCGCTGAATACCCACGGACAATGGTCCGAGAAGCCAAGGACATCAAATCCTGCCTCTATAGCACGTTCAACGTATTCTCTGTCCGTTCCTCTCGCGTGACCGCAGCGGCTTGTATGGGTGTGATAATTTGCAAGCATAAACAGCTCTCCTTTCAAACTATGATTATACCACTTTCCGCTGAAAAATTCAAGTGCAATGCAGAACGGTTTATATTGACATCTTTTCGGCGGTATATTATAATTGTTTTAGCAGACAAAATGAATTATCAGGGAGGATACAATGGATAAAATATTCTCTGTAAAGCTTGATAAGGCAAAGTGCGCCGCAGACCTCGGCGACGGCAGCGAGCGCGGCGAATACGTTTCTCAGGACTATATTCTCAGCCGCCTCGGCAGACCTCACAGAAGCATCAGCCTCATGTACTGCTATTATCCTCTTGACAAGGAATTCCCTGCACGTATCTCAGAAGTGCCGGGAATAAGCAAGGCGCGATACCAGTGGGACTATCCCTACGATGACTATTTCCCGTATCTTGGCGGCATAGGCGGCAATACCGACGGAGAGCCCTTCACATCTATGCGCGAGATACGCCGCCACGGTCAGGATGTTACCCTGACCCTTACCATAGACCCCTTCGTTTCTGACGAGCATCTTGCGGCTATTGGTGACGACCTGCGTCCCTTCGGAAGACTTTTCCTGCGCATAAACCACGAAGCCACAGGAAACTGGTTCGCATTCAACAAACGCGCCTCCTATCAGCAGGTAGCGGACTTCTACTGCCGTGCCGTACATATCATAAAGGAACATGCTCCCAACGTGCTGACTGTTCTGTGCATAGGCGGTATCGAGGACCTCAGCTCCGAGGAAATGGTCAAAGAGAAGGAATTCGCACAGGCGGTCCGCGAAACAGATATATGGTCCGTTGACAAATACATCTCACTGCACTGGGGATTTCCCTTCGATGTTGCAGAGAGGGGCGGGAATTCACACCGCCGCACCTCTGTAAAGGAGATATTTCAGCTTATAAAGCGGAGCTATGAACGCTTTTTGTATCTGAACAGCGGAGTACCCAAGCCTATGGTGGTATCGGAGATAAACTCCGACGGTGACGTTGTGGGAGCTGTCGGACAGGCTGAGGATATGCGCCGCTTCTACGATATGATAGAAGCAGAAAATGCCGACTGGCTGTCTGGTGTCACCTTCTATCAATTCCGTGACCGCGGCAGGCTCGGACTGGAGATACAGGACTCCTCAGACTGCGGCACAGGCATAGAACAGCCTGTAATGGCAGTTTACAGAAACATCATACACCGCCCGTATTTCTCACCCTCCATGACCGCAGGCAAAGAACTCTCCCTGCCTGTGAAGCTTCGGTGGGGAAGCTCCGAGGACGCTGAAGGCATCGGGATACCCATACACCTTGAAGCTCAGCCCGTTTTCTTTGAGCTTTACTTCGAGGACGACTCCAACCTTATGATAGAGCTGATGGGCATGTGGTTCTACAAGTCCCCCAAAACAAAGACTGTTGACCTTATGCCTGTATTTTTCGGCTCAGAACTCACTGCTCCCACAGATACGGAGCTGAGGATATTCGCCCCTCCTGCAGGCGGCGAAAACGACCTGTCCCTGCCGGACGGTCTGTTCAACTATTATTATACTCTGGAGAAGCTTCCGCGGATACGCATCAGGACAGCTCCTACCGAACCGTGTATGGACTAAGAACAAAAAGGAGATAATCACATGAAAACATCAGTTGTTATAGTATGCGCAGGCAATTCCACCAGAATGGGCGGAGTCAACAAGATACTTCTCCCGCTGGGCGAAAGAAAGGTCATCGGTGTGACCATGCAGGCTTTTCAGGCATGCGAGAGCGTCAGCGAGATAGTCATAGTTGCCCGTGAGGACGATATACCTGCAATAAAGGCAGAGGCAGAAGCCGCAGGCATCACCAAGCTTGCCGCCTGCACTACGGGAGGCTCTACCCGTCAGGAGAGCGTCATCAACGGCGTCCGCATGATCTCAAAGGACACCGAGCTCGTTGCCGTCCACGACGGCGCACGTCCCCTTGTAAAGCCCGAGCATATCGAAAAGGCTGTAAAGGACGCCTCTGTATTCGGCGGCGCAACTCTGGGAGTGCCCGTCAAGGATACCATAAAGACCGTTGACGGCGGACTTATCATTGATACTCCGCCGAGAAAATCCCTCTATATCACTCAGACTCCGCAGATATTCAAGCGCAGGCTCTACTTTGAGGGCATAGACTTTGCCCTTGAGCACGGCCTTGACTTCACCGACGACTGCCAGCTCGTAGAAGCTATCGGCGGCAAGGTCGCTATGACTGTAGGTGACTACACCAATATAAAAATAACCACCCCCGAGGACATCGCCATTGCAGAGGTCCTTATGAAGCAGAGATAAAGCATAAAAAAATTATTTTTCCATGCACAATTCCGCTTCTCACATGTGTGTTATATGTGAAAGGAGGTCACAGCAATGAACCAAGACAGCACAGCATTATATGCATTCAAAAAATATGGAAATACTGTTCTCAGAGCCGCCTTTGCCTTCAGCGGCAGCTATGCCGAAGCAGAGGATATCGTTCAGGACGTTTTCCTTTCACTGCACACAGAGACCCGTACATTCAACGACGACGAACACCTGAAAGCATGGCTTATCAGAGTTGCCATAAACAAATGCAAGAACCTCCGCAGAAGTTTCCGATTCAGCAGGACCTGCTCCATCGAGGACCTCGAACACTCGGAGGCAATATGTGAAATGGACACCGAAAGCCGTGAGCTCCGACAGCAGATAGCTTCGCTCCCCAAGAAATATGCAGAGGTCATATTTCTGCATTACTACGAGGGCTACAGCATCAAGGAGATAGCTGTTATCACGGAGAAAAACGAAAACACGGTAGGTTCGCTGCTAAGACGCGGACGGGAAAAGCTTAAAGCAGAACTTGAAGAAAAGGAGGAGGGAGATATATGCAGTGGAAAGATTATAAAGACGCTTTGAACGATATCCGACTGAGTTCGGAATTCTGCAAGAAAATGGAAGCAAAGCTCTCCGAAGAGCCTGATACTTACGACGAATACGAGGAAGTCGAAAACCATGTTGAGGTCGTACATAACAAGGGCTTCAGAAAATATCTCGCAGCTGCGGCGATGGTCGCTGTCATAGGAGCTGTCGGAAGCGGCGGATATATGCGCATAAAGAGCGATCTTAATTCAGGTGAGCAATACGGTCTTGAAGATGAAGCAGCAGAAAAGACTGCCGCAGAGGATAATAATCCCGAAAAGATCTTCTCGTTTCCTTTCGGAGATATATCTCTGAAAAATACGACCTTCCTCTACAGTTCATATTCTTCTCTTAACGACATGCTGTCATCTTCTGTTGCCAATGATGAAACATCTGACCAGCTGATAGAGCTGTTTTCTCAGATAGACTGGGCACCGGTTTCCGAAGCGGATCTGCTCTGCACAGCTATAAACACCGCTCTCTCGTCCAATAACCCCGATGCGGGTGTTGAAGCTATAGCCATGACCTATTATAACGAAGGAACAGAAATAAATATTTCTTTCAAGAGCAATGGCTTCATAATGGTATCATGCACATCGCCCGAGTCACGTTTTACAGACAGCTACTATAATATGACTGTCGAGCAATTCAATCAGCTCAAGAAGATACTGTTCGATGCCCAAAAGATAGGTGTAGCTACCCTGCCCGGATTCGAGATAGACTTTAACGGCATAAGCTATTCCGCATTCGGTAAAACAGGCACTGTCAACGAGATGCAAGCAAACATTCTGGCTCTGGCTATCACAAATCAGGAGTTGACATTGATGCCGGAGGACACGGAAGCACCTGACGACGAACCCATATCCTTCATATTCAGCAGCGGAACTCTCAGCGGCAGGATAGACTGCTACCCCAACGGTGTCACCTTCATTGAAAGGAACTACAGTGACAGCGGAGAGCATTTCAAAAGAGCCTATGCCTGCACTGAATCCTGCTACCCAATGATAGAGAAGTTACTTGTAAACAAGCCTGATGACAGCATCAGCATCACAGTTGACATCAGTGAAATGAGCGACGCAATGGTCAAGTACACAGAAAACGGCAGCTGCACCGCATTCAGAATCGACGAAGATGAACTGGCAAATCTGCAGGAATGCCTTGAAAATATCAAATGGTATTCGGAATACTTCAGTTCCGATATTCATAACTATGAAGATGTTGACTGTATCTACATAGGAGACGACAAAAAATCACTGAAGATATATTCAAACGGAAATGTAGTATATTATGATATAAACTCTGAAAAATATTCCTATTATTATGTGATCGAAGATTATAATACAATACTGTCGGAAATAAAGTCGATCACCGGCAAGACTCTTTTCACCGACAGCGAGATCGTAAGGAACACCGTATTCCAACATTCAAACTATGAAGAAACGAGTATAATAACAGGAGGAGTTGAAAACTCACCTATTGATTCTATGCTTCTGGTTTCTTCAGCAGATCTAAATAAACTATTCGAAAACAGCGAGTGGGAACATATCGGCTATATTCACAGCAATATGTCCTCGTCAAAAATTTATTTTGCCCCCCGTGGTGCCAGCAATTTCCTGTTGAACGATAACGGCATTTTCTGTGATCTGGATACAGGCATCTGTTATAAATGCAGTGATCCCGAAGCGCTTATAGAGGGCATTGAAGCTCTGCGCAATATCTGGGGCGACCGGTAAGATATAGTAAAAAACTCCGCATTAATGCGGAGTTTTTTGTATTATCAAGGCTTTTTATCTTATCTTTGAGCCCACAGGGATACTGTCGTCAACGAATATCACCTTTACTCCGTCGGGAGTATCTGCGGCGCATATCATACCATTGCTGTCAACACCTCTCAGCTTTACGGGCTTGAGATTTGCAATGAGCTGTATCTTCTTTCCGATGAGGTCCTCGGGAGTATAATACTGAGCGATACCCGATACTACCTGACGTCCGCCCATGCCGTCGTCAAGCTGTAAGCACAGGAGCTTGTCGGACTTCTTGACCTTTTCACAGGCTGTTACCTTGGCAACTCTTATCTCTACCTTAGCGAAGTCGTCAATGGTTATCTCAGGCTTAAGCTCGATAGGCTCGGCAGGAGCCTCGCCCTTTTCCTCAGAGGAGAGCTTTGACTGTGCCTCAGCCATATTCTTTGCAAGGATGGAGTTGAGCTCCTCTATCTCCTTGTCAACATCTATTCTCGGGAAGAGTATATCTCCCTTGTGAACAGTTACGTTCTCGGGAAGTACGCCGAACTTGTCAAGCTTATCGTACTCGACATCAGCCTCGGAAGCGCCTATCTGCTCCCATACCTTAGGCATTGTGGAAGGCATGAAAGGTGCAAGGAGCGCAGATGTTATACGGATAGCTTCAAGGAGATTATAGAGCACAGAAGCAAGACGAGCCTTCTTTGTGTCGTCCTTGACAAGCTTCCACGGCTCAGTCTCGTCGATGTACTTGTTAGCGCGGTCAACCACCTTGAATATCTCTTCAAGAGCCTGTTTCAGCTTTGTCTCATCGATGTACTTGTCTGTCTCGGCAAGAAGTCCTGTGACAACAGCCCTGAACTCGTCATCAAGGGCATCACCTTCACGCTCTGAGGGGATAGTGCCGCCGAAGTACTTGTCCACCATTGCAACTGTACGTGAAACAAGGTTTCCGAAGCCGTTTGCAAGGTCGGAGTTTATGCGGTTTATCATTATCTCGTTGGAGAACAGGCTGTCAGCGCCCAGAGCCATCTCACGGAGGATATGATATCTTATGGAGTCCTGACCATATCTCTCACCAAGTACGAATGGGTCAACAACATTGCCCAGAGACTTGGACATCTTCTCACTCTCACCGTTTTTGCCTGCCATAGTTATCCAGCCGTGAACAGCAAGGTGCTTAGGCAGTGGCAGGTCAAGTGCCATGAGCATTGCAGGCCAGATGATAGCGTGGAAACGCATGATGTCCTTTGCAACCATGTGGACATCGGCAGGCCAGTACTTCTCATAGTCATTGTATGCGGAGTTCTCATAGCCGAGAGCTGTGATATAGTTTGAAAGGGCATCTATCCATACGTATACAACGTGCTTGTCATCAAATGTAACAGGTACGCCCCACTTGAATGTAGTTCTTGAAACGCAGAGATCCTCCAGACCGGGCTTTATGAAGTTGTTTACAAGCTCGACAGCTCTTGTCTTGGGACGGAGATAATCTGTTTCAAGGAGAAGCTTCTCAATGCGCTCTGCAAATGGAGACATCTTGAAGAAGTAAGCCTCCTCCTTAGCGTACTTGACAGGTCTGTGACACTCGGGACAGCAGCCGTTCTCATCCAGCTGAGAATCCGTCCAGAAGCTCTCACAGGGAGTACAGTACTTGCCCGAATATTCGCCCTTGTAGATATATCCCTTGTCGTAGAGAGCCTTGAATATCTTCTGAACGGCTTCTACGTGGTAATCGTCGGTGGTACGGATATATCTGTCGTATGATATGTTCATATATTTCCACAGGTTCTTGAACCTGTCAACGATGACGTCAACGTACTCCTTAGGAGTTACGCCCTGCTCTGCGGCCTTCTGTTCGATTTTGAGGCCGTGCTCGTCAGTGCCTGTAAGGAACATTACGTCATAGCCCTGCATTCGCTTGTAACGGGCGATGGAATCACACGCAACTGTTGTATAGCAGTGACCTATGTGGGGATTGCCCGATGGGTAATAAATCGGCGTTGTGATGTAAAAGGGTTTCTTTGACATAAAAATCGCTCCAATCTGAGTGTAAAGATTCCGTTTCCGAATGAAAGAAACGGTCAACTTTTATTATATCACATAAGAATTAAAAATGCAAGTTCGCGAAAGAAAGGAGTCCTCTCGTTTTTCTTAGTGTAAACCAGACAAAAAATAACACACATCATTTGACAAATCTGTACGCAAGTGATATAATTTATAATCATACAGTAAAGGAGTTGCTTTTTATGAAGTATTCAAAAATATCAGCATTCATTATCGCAGCCTGTCTTACGGTCAGTCTTGCTCCAGCAAATCTGCTGACAACAGCAAACGCGATTAACTACGCATGGACAGATGCAGAGGATTCCGAGTATTACGACGATATAGAATATGATTTATTTACGGACCATGCTGTTGTAAGATACTGCGGCGAGAAAAAAGGCGACGTGGTAATACCGTCAGAGATCAATGGTCTGCCCGTTACAAAAATATTCGACGGTGCCTTTTACTCCGAGGATATAACCTCCATCACTCTCCCCGACACTATCGATGAGCTTGGTGAACACATGTGCGACGGCTGTATCAATCTTACCAGCATAAAACTCCCTGCCAATATCAAGTCTATCCCAGAATTTGCATTTCACGGCTGCAAGTCTCTGAAAAAAGTGGATATTCCATCAGGCGTGACCAGTATAGGCAGAGCCGCATTCAGCGGCTGCACCTCGCTGAAAGAAGTAAAGCTCCCGGAGAGCCTTGAAGCACTTTCCGACAGCTGTTTCAGCGACTGCGCTCTCGAATCCATTGATTTTCCAAAAGGCATTACCGAGATACCCATCCGCAGCTTTACAAACAATAAATTCAAGGAGATAACCCTCCCCGAAAATATCACAAAGATAGACAGCTGGGCATTCTTTGAGTGCTATGATATAGAGAAGCTCACCATACTCAACCCTGACTGCGAATTGTCTTCCCGTCTTGATTTTTTATTCGGCGGAGAAAGAAGGGACGAAAACGGTTATCCTTTAAGCAACGACAGCTTCTCCTGCACCTGCTACGGCTATAAGGGTTCTACCCTCGAAAAAAAGGCAAATGAAAGTACGGCAAAGAACGCAGGCTTCACCTTTACTGCCCTTGATGCAGAAAAAACGGTATCTCCCGGCGATCCCAACGGTGACGGTGCAATAAATGCCGTGGACGCTTCTATAATACTCTCTGATTACGCAAGATACTCAACCTCCGACGACAAGCCCACCACAGACGAGCTTTCCACAGGTGACGTTGACAAAAACGGCGCTATAAACGCTGTTGACGCTTCTGTTGTGCTTTCATATTACGCTTACAGCTCAACGACCAAAGCGCCTCAGAGCTTCACCGATTATCTTGCAAATGCATAACAAAATCCGCCAAATTAACGTAATTCTGTGAATTAAATCGTTTTACCGTTGACATTGTCGTTTTTATGTTATATAATGAAGTTACAAAAAAATCTATGGACGTTAAAGGAGGCATAGTCATTATGAACATAAAGAGAATATTAACAGGGGTATTGGCGGGTGCTTTCCTGACAACCATGACCGCTTTTTCCGCAGCAGCAGCTTCTGAAACAGACGGTATCAAGCTGGGCGATCCCACAGGCGACGGAATGATAAACGCATTGGACGCCTCAGACATACTCAATCTGTATGCAGACGTATCAGTGGGAGGCTCGGAACTCGACGACCTGATGTTCAGTATTTGTGACGTCAACAAAGACGGCGCTGTAAATTCTATGGATGCTTCACTGGTGCTTTCATATTATGCAGCTGTCAAAACAAGTAATACAGAGCAGGAGCTTGAGGATTTCATCTCCTCGCTTATCACAGATGTTACTGATTATTTCAGCATTGATCCCGATATGTGGCAGACAGAACCGATAAACCCGTTTGATAATCCATGGGGGAAAATTGATCCCGAAACCGGTAAAGTGATCGGGGTACCTGAAGATTGGGATCCCTGGAATCCCTGGAACACCTATAATCCATTTATCGATCCTGATTCCCGGATCACAGAAGATAGAACAGATCCTTGGGGAATTGACTGGAATATCTATAATGACGTAGAGGAACAGGCTGATGCTATTGCTCAGGATGAGGAATAAAATTCTGCCGGAATAAGCTTGCAAAAACGAATAAAAAAGCCCTCAGCTGAGGGCTTTTTTCATTATACGTGCCTTTTCGTCAATATCTTCGGTATGTAATACAATGTAACAGTTTTTTTACTTGACATATTTTATGGTATGACTTATAATTGTAATAGCATTTACGAAATAAATCACAGGAGGGATATTATGATATGCAAAAAATGCGGCAGTGAAATGCCCGGCGACGCAATATTCTGCACAGAATGCGGAGCACGGATCGAAACCGAGCCTGCTCCCGATGTACATACCGATGACGAACCCACCTCTATACTCCCACATCTCGAAGAGGTCATAGCCTCCAACGAGGAGACTCTCAGCCTGACCAGCGGAGAAGCAGACCTTCTCAGCGACGAGCCTGCGGAGATACTCAGCAATTCGGAGACTATCGAGCTTCCCGAGCCCGAACCGGTACAGGAGCCCGTGACAGCGGTATTCAGTGCTCCCAAGCCAAAACCTGAGGAGAATGAAAAGCCTGCGAGCTTCCCGAAGCAGGAAGCCCCTGCCGCTCCCATGAACACAAGCGGCTTCAATGACAACAGCAATACCATGAAGATACCTGTTCAGCCTGTACAGAGCAGTATCGCCCCCCCACCGCCTGTTCAGCAGACTGTACCACCTGTACAGGAACCTGCTCCCGCACCAATGCCCAAGCAGGAGGAAAAGCCAAAGGCACGTAAAAAGGTCGGCGGCGGACGTCTCTTCGGAGCTTCACTCGTCACTATATTCACCATGCTTTTCCTGCTTGCATTCAGCCTTACCCTTGCGGTAAAGATCGGTGCTAACGGCAGCGTTGTCCGCAAGAGAGCCGAAAAGCTCGACGCAAGCGCCACTCTTTCGGCGCAGTTCGACGGCAAGGAGCTCGCTAAGACACTCTACGATTCAATGGGCTTCCGCACAGCCACAAGAGGCGCAGCAGATGAGGGCAGCTTCAAGAAGTATATGATGAATACCGACTTCCGTGAGTATGCAGGAAGAGTCGCAAAGGATTACATCGATTACATCATCGGCGGCAAGGGCAGTGACCCTTCCATTACTGCCGAGGACTTCGTGAACGACTTCCTCAGATCAAACGAAAAAGCTGGTATCAAGGAGTTTGATTATTCCATCACCGACGACGGCTACGAGCTCATCGAAAAGAACCTTGAAAAGGACAATTTCAGCGACGCCATGAGCGTAAAGGAATGGAGCAGAAACCTCGGCTTTGATGTCAGCAGATTCAGCTACGCATTCTCATTCATCACTATCGGCATACTTGCAGCTCTTGTGATACTGCTGCTCATATGGACAGCCGTTATAGTGGACAAGCGCGCAAAGCACGTAACAGGCTTCTTCGGAAGCACATTCACTGTTGTTGGTCTTATAGTGTTTGTGCTCGGACTTGCAGTAATAGTCGGCTCTGCCCTCGCATTCACCTTCACTCACAACGTAGGCTTCTACCTTGCAGAGAGCCTGTTCCTTCCTCTGTCAGCAACGCTGGTTATTATCGGCGCTGCAGAGCTTGTTCTCGGATTCATCTTCAGAAAATCCCACAAGGCAATCGTGAGAAGGGCAAAAAAAGCAGCAGCCAAGGCAGCTGCAGAAAACCACTGAAAAGCATAATTAAAGGCGAACCGAATGGTCCGCCTTTTTTGTATATACTTCTTGGTTCTAAGCTCTAAATCGAAACATATTCGCTGTCCGTATTAAGAGGCTTGATATGACCGTCTATACGCTCACGGGAAACATCGTCCCCTATGACTATCAGCACAGGCTGTCCGTCTGTCACAGCGGAGATCTCCGTCTTTTCGCGTGTAGCATTTATCTTCAGCCAGCCATCTTTTACAGGGAGCGCTCCCTTGATACGGAATATCCTTCCGCAGCTCTCATCTGCGAATATCTCAGCGATAAGGGATTCTATACTGTCCTCAGGCACAGTGATATGCATGAAGTAATGAACGGAGCTCTCTATATCCTCGGGGCTGAATTTTTTCACATAACTCGAACCGCGGTATCCTGCGTTTCCGAGAAGTCTGTAGTCCTCATCGGTAAAGCTTTCCCAGTCCTTTGCCACAACATCGCGGAGAGAAAGTCTGCGGTCGCAGCGTATATCCTCAAGGGCACGGTTGACGTGGTCAAGTATGGACTGCACAAGAGCAGTATCCGCTTCTCCGCGGAGCTTGCTGATGACCAGCTTTCCGCAGCAGGCAGCCTCTGAGCCCAGCAGATACTCCATCTGCGGAGAGAGCTGACTGTCCATTTCGCCGTCAGCAATAGTGAGGACGCTGCCCGTTTCAAACCACCTGTCCATAGGCGGATCGTGGAGTATATCAAAGAATTCGTCCATATCGAAAATGCCTGAGGGCTCAACAATAACGCGGTCAAAATGCTGCATGCCCAGTGATATGAGCTGGGTCTTGAAGCGCCGTCTGTGGCAGTCGGCATCGCAGCCTCCTGCTATCATTTCCAGTCGGCAGCGCTCACCCTTCAGCTCCTGAAGCATCATCATATCTATATTTACAGCGCCGAAGTCATTTTCGAGAATGGCGATATTCTCGCCCATGTCAATGCAGTGCCTTGCGTATTTCAGCAGAAAAGTCGTCTTTCCCGAACCGAGTATGCCGGTTATAAGGTCTATTTTTGTCATTTTATGCAGCTCCTTTGGTCTAAGTATACCACGGCAGCATGGCAAAGTCAATTTTAGTTGCCTGTCGTTAATAGCAGGCAAAGCTCAGCGTATAGCTCACATTTTATAGAAGTCATTCTTTGCGAAGGCAATGGTGAACTCAGTATAGCTCCCCTGCTGTGAGGCCACCGAAACGCTGTGACCGAGTCTTTCGCAGAGGCTCTTAACGATGTACAGCCCCATACCTGTTGATTTTGCGTAAAGTCTTCCGTTCTCTCCTGTAAAGCTCTTATCGAAGACCCTCGGCAAGTCCTTTTCGGGTATGCCTATGCCGTTATCACGGAAGTGCAGGAGCACTCTGTCGGGGAACTCCTCGGCAGTTATGCGCATTACGGTGTCACGTCCCTCCACAACGTATTTCAGGCTGTTAGCAATGAACTGTCCCAGCATGAATTCCAGCCACTTGCCGTCCGTCATTACATTGACATCAAGCCCCTCTGTCTCAATGGAAGCATCTGCTATCTGTATATCCTCGCGCTTTTTCAGAGCAGTATTTGCCACGATGCGCTTAATGGATACCTCCTTGATTATGTAGTCCTTTTCGGCATTCTCCGAACGTGCATAATACAGCACCTGATCGGTATAACCGTCTATACGGCGGAGCTGTTCAAGGAACTTCTCTCCCAGCTTGTCACTGTGATTGTGAGCCATTAGCTGAAGGCTCGCCACAGGCAGCTTCACCTCATGCACCCACAGCTCGATAAACTCGCGGAAATCAGCGGAGCTCCTCTTGTATCCTGCCACGTTCTCACACATAGATTTATATGCCTCATACATAGCCTCATAAGTGATCTTGCCCTCGAGGAAATCGGGCTTGGTTATCATCTCATGTATGAGGTATTTTTTGTCCATGCCGTCAAGCTTGTGTAAGAGGTCGCTGTAGAATTTTCTCTTGCGCATAAAGCCCAGAAGCTCTTCCGATAAAATAAAAATAAAGAATATGCCTGTAATGAACGCAGCAAGCTGACTGCTCACCCTGTAAGCCGACAAAAACAGCAGTATAAGTCCGAAGGACAGCGCAGCGATACAGTAAAACCAAAGCCTGTCCCTTACGTAATCACGGAATCTCATCTCAGTATATACCCCTGCTTCTTGCGCGTTTCGATGGCGTCCTCGCAGCCGAGGTCAGCAAGCTTTGAACGGAGGCGGCTGATGTTCACGGTAAGAGCGTTGTCGTTGACGAACTCGTCATTGTCCCAGAGAGCGGTCATAAGCTCGTCACGGGTGACGATGGAGCCCTGTCTGTCAAGCATAAAGCGGAATATTATCATCTCATTCTTTGTCAGTATGAGCTCACGGCTGCCGTCGGTAAGGCAGCCCTTTGCGTCGTTGACCTGCAAGCCGTTGTAGCTCTGCACAGCGGATGTACCTGCGGAACGCTTCAGCACAGCCGAGATCCTCAGCAGCAGTATAGTGGGGTTATAGGGCTTTGTTATGTAGTCGTCAGCACCGTAGCTCATAGAGAGCACCTCGTCGGTCTCGGAGGTACGGCTTGTGACCATTATTACGGGAGTATCCGTCTCTTTGCGTATCTCTTTCAGAAGCTGTTCGCCATTAAGTTCGGGGATATTTATGTCCATAAGGATGAGGTCGGGCTTTGCTGAGAGTATTCTCGTCTTTGAGTCAGAAAATTCTGTAAGATACTCAGCTTCGTAGCCCGAATTGCGCAGAAGCTCGGCGAGCTCCTCGCGGATAGACCTGTCGTCCTCTACAATGAAAATCTTGCTCATATTTCACCTCTGAATTATTATTGTAACTGTTGTAATATACGATATAAAAACACAAATTAGGGGACGCCCTCTCTTGCAGGGCATCCCCTCTCGAAAAACAATTCACTGGATTGTTTTTCGATTCAGCCCTTGACCTGACCAAAGGAACACAGTCCCTTTGGAATCCCGTTCATAGGCTATTCTTCTTTACTCGTCTGTTTCGTCGGTCTCGACGGGCGGCAGCTTCTCTACGCGACAGACCTCTATTCTGTGGTGCTTTACCTCGACCACATTTATGTGAAGTCCGCCTGCTTCAAGCTCAAGCTGCGAGCCGTCCTTTGGGATCTCGCCCAGCTTAGCTATGACGTATCCGCCGAAGGTCTCATATTTATCCGCAGGAAGGGTTATATCCAGCTCCTCACAGACATCGCTGAGGGAGCTTATACCCGGAACTGTCCACTCGGTATCGCTTATCTTTTCAAGCCTTACAGCAGGCTCGTCCTCGGGGTCGTCGGCAAAATCGCCCACAAGCTCCTCGACAAGGTCGGTAATAGTGATTATGCCGCTCATTCCGCCGTACTCGTCAACAACTATGGCGAAGTGGTCAGCGCCGCGCTGCTTCATCTGGTCAAAAAGTCTGTCAGCCTTCATATTCTCGTGAACGAAGCTTGGCTCGCGGACAGCCTTTGCCATGATATTGTCCTTGCTCTTGTCATCAAGACGGAAATAGTCCTTGGCGTTAAGTACGCCTATAACATTATCCACGCTCTCGCCGCACACAGGGAATGACGAATGTCTTGTGCGGTGGATAGTTTCCTCCCACACACTTATGTCATCATCGCTCCAGAGCACATCAACGTCAGTACGGTGAGTGCAGACCTGCTCGGCGGTCATATCATCAAAGGCAAAAACGTTTTTGATGATGCGGTTCTCGTCCTCGTCGATAGTCCCCTTTTCCGCACCTGCATCGGACATCATAAGTATCTCCTCCTCTGTGACGGTATCGTCATCGCTGTCGGGGTCGATGCCCATAAGCTTCAGTATTCCGTTGGCTGAGGCATTGAGGAGCCAGACCAGCGGTGCGAAGAAAACGGCCACAAAGCTGATGACTCCGCTCATGGCAAGAGCTATCTTTTCGGGGTCCTTCATAGCGAGGCGCTTTGGAATGAGCTCGCCGAAAACAAGTGTAAAATAGGAAAGTATCAGTGTAATGAGAACTACCGAGACTTTCTTTATAACAGCCGCAGGTATGCCCACGCCTGTTTTGACAAATGCTGATGTAAGGAACTCGGAAAAGCTGTCTGCGGCAAAAGCCGCACCAATGAAGCCTGCAAGGGTGATAGCCACCTGTATAGTCGCAAGGAATCGTGTAGGCGTATCGGTAAGCTTTTTGAGCTTCGCGGCTTTTTTGTTGCCGCTTGCGGCAAGCTTTTCAAGCCGCACATCACTTGTGGAGATGACCGCCACCTCCGTACATGCGAAAAGCGCATTAAGCGCAATAAGAACGATCTGCAGAATTATCTGCCCTATCATATACATATCCTCCGTTAAAATATCTGTATTTATCTATAACCTCATAAAGGCACAGCCTAACACAAACGATAGTGCAGACCATGCCTTGACCATATATATTCAACGAAGTATGTCTCGTAATTATCAGTATCACTGCCGTCAGGGGCAACGTCCATTATAGTTTTCATCTCCTGTTCTGTACGAATTTCATATTACATTGTATTATACCATATCATTTATGAAATAGCAAGTATCGCGGAAAATATTCAGCAAAAACACAGAGGACGGCGATAAAGCCGTCCTCATATTTGTGATATTACTGCATAGTGACCATAAAGCATACGCTCTTTCCCGGCTGATTCATTACATGCACCTTGAACTTGTGCTTGTCTATGACAGATTTTGCAATGGCAAGTCCCAGACCATAGCCGCCTGTTGAGCGGTTTCTTGAAGCGTCGCTTCGGTAGAATCTCTCGAATATCTTTTCGGTATCCTCTTCCTTGATGCCTTCTCCTGTGTTGTATACCGAAAGGAGCTTTCTGTCGCCAACTCTTTTGAGGGCAACTCTTACAGTGCCGCCGTCGTTTGAGTACTTCAGCGCATTGTCGATGAATATCGCGGTCATCTGCTTGATATGCTTCTCGCTTCCGCTGAGCATTATATCGTCCTCAACATTTACCTCGAACTTCTTGTTGTTTTCAAACGCCTGACACTCAAATGGCAGTGCAGTATTTACTACCGCCTTGCTGAGATTGAAGTACTTGCGTTCAAAATCAGAGGTATTATTCTCAAGTCTCGTAAGGTTGAGAAGATCGTTGACCAGTACGCTCATTCGGTCGGTCTGAGCCTTGATATAGTCGAGCCACTTGTTCTGACCTATCTCTCCCGAAAGAACATCAGCATTTGCAGAGATAACAGTAAGAGGAGTCTTGAGCTCGTGGCTTGCATCAGAAACGAACTGCTTCTGCTTGTCGAAAGCCACCTTGATAGGCTGTATGCTTCTCTTGCTGAGGAAATAAGCCAGTATGGAAAGTATGACCATAGCTATCGAGCCGATAATGATAGTTGTACGCTTGAGCTGGCTGAGCATTTCCATTTCATAGCTCTTATCGGTAAGAACTATCATAGTACCGTTTGGCTTATCGGTCTTATAGAACTGATATGAGTTTATCATATCAGTATCGTCGCCGTTTTCGAGGATAGCGGTTATGTATTTCTGAGCATTTTCTGTGCTTATCTTGTCATTGTAAAGGGTATTGAGGTATTCGCCCTTTCTGTCAGCCATGAGAATGAAATATTCGATGGAGCCCAGCTTTTTCGGGATAGGCTCTATCCTCTGATAAGCCATAGGCGCAGGAGCCGCGTCCGACCTGCTTACTGCAGGTGAAGCAGTGCTGCTGTCTGTATTCGAGAGAACAGTGAAGCCCTCCAATACAGGCTCGCCTGTATATACCATATCGGAAAGCACAGCCTCACCGCTGAAGCTCTGTGACTCTGCAATGATCTCCTCATCGGCATCATCTTTTTCCTCATCGCTCTCACTGTATTTCTTGAATTCCTGCTTGTCCTCATAGATCTTTACGCCCTTGTCATCGAACTCCTTGCTGTACATTTTAGGCGTACCATTGGGATTCCACGGATTCCACGGATTCATCTGGTTCCACGGGTTCCATGGGTTCCACGGGTTATTCGGATCCCAGACGTTATTGTTCCAGTCCTGCTGACCGTTGTTCCATTTGTTCCAGTCCTGCTGACCGTTATTCCAGTTATTCCAGTCCTGCTGACCATTATTCCAGTTGTTCCAGTCCTGCTGACCGTTATTCCAGTTGTTCCAGTCCTGCTGACCGTTGTTCCAGTTATTCCAGTCCTGCTGTCCCCATGCTCCCCAATCCTGCTGACCGCCGGACATTGACGGCCATGTGGGCTGAGTTTCGGGAGCCTGAGTCTCAGGCGGCTGGGTTTCCGCAGGCGCCTCGCTGGGAGCGTCTGTTTCCTGAACAGGTTCATACTCCTGCTGTGTATTCTGCTCTGCACTGTCTGTGATCTCACCTGTTGAAGGTGCCGATGTTGCAGCATCACTTGGCTTATCGGTAACGGTAGTATTCGCTGCGGTAGTAGCCGCCTGTGTTGTCGTAACAGGAGCCTCTGTCTCAGAGGGCTTCGGAGGCTGCGGATCGCGCCTTTCGTTCTTCGGCTCTGAGGGACGGGTATACGTGAACTCCGATGTCTTCTCGTTATACTCTATATCCGAAGCGATCTCCATAAGACTCGCCTTTGACTGTCCTCGCATCACAGCCTTTGTGATAACATTTATAGAACCGATAAGCGCAATGAAAACAGCGAGAAGAATACTTACGATCAGCGAAAACAGCTTCATCTGAGCCTTTCGGAACATCTGATCATGAGATTTTCTTAGCATTTCGTCATTCCTCCTTCATCATTCAAGAGAATAGCCGATACCTCTTGCGGTTTTGATCTGAACAGGAGCCGATATTACTGAAAGCTTCTTTCTCAGGAATGAGATATACACCTCGATGTTGTTGTACTCAACATCGCTCTCATATCCCCATATCTTCTCGATGATACGCTCCTTGGGGAGTATCTGGTGTGGGTTTGAGATAAGAAGCTCCATTATCTGATACTCCTTCAGTGAAAGCTTTACATCATTGCCCTTCCACATTACAGAGCAGGTATTCTTATTGAGCTCAAGCCCGTTGTAATCAAGTCTGTTTTCGTCCACTATCTCGCCCTTTCTTCTGGTAAGAGCCCTGACTCTCGCAAGAAGCTCACCCGTAACGAAGGGCTTGGTGAGGTAATCGTCAGCGCCGCAGTCAAGACCGTTGATCTTGTCCTCGATCTCGCTTCGTGCAGTGAGCAGGAGAACAGGTGTATGTATATGCTCACGTCGGAGGTTTCTCAGGACCTCCATACCGTTCATGCCCGGAAGCATGATATCGAGTATTATGCAGTCATAAACTCCCGTGAGAGCATTGTCGAGCCCGTCGACGCCGTCATAAACGGTATCGACGTTGTACATGTTTCTTTTAAGTATCTCCGACAGTGCGTCGGCAAGCTGCATCTCGTCCTCAACAACGAGAAGTCTCATATAAATTCCCCCTTGAAGCCGCTTTTCCACGCGGCAATATATCCATCAAGAGCAGACACCATTCCACTCTACATATATTATAGCACAAATTATTGAAATAAGCTTAAAATAATTTTAGTTTAAAATATTGATTAGGAAAAAAATCAGTGATTTTTTTGTGCATATCAACAGTTTTGCTTTTAAATTGGCGGTAGACGTTGACTAACCTATAAATTTGTGTTAGAATTGATTACACAGATGGGTGAGAATAATTTACTGTTTTTACTCATTATATAGAAAATATATAGGCTCATATATTAAAGATGGGAGGGGGCAAGGATATGTTATCACCTACAGAACGAAAAAGGGCAGGTTTTCCTCTGCTTTCATCACACGCTGCTGAGATGAAAAAATACGTGGAAGTGTACAGCCTATTCGTTGACAAGGGTTACTCAAAGGAGCTTTGTGAGGCTTATGCCGACGCTTTCATCGACAACGTCAAGAAACCCACAGACTTTGACCTGATCCAGATAGCATCTCTTTACGATCGGATATACGATAATAAAACAGCTTACTTTTATCTTGAAAAGCTTATAGATAAAAAGCTCGGCGGTGCTGAGAAATTCAGCTACTGCACAGGAATGCTGACCACCATAAGCAAGATCGGAAACTGGCGTGATGCCGAGGAATTCCGCACCATTAACATTGGTTTTCTGCAAAAATACTGCGGCAAAGCCACTTTAAAGGAACAGGCAAAGCTGTACATCGCACTTGCACTGACAGACTGTGCCGCAAAGAACTACACTCAGGCGCTCAAGCTGCTGAAATTCGGCTATAAGCCTCAGGGCAAAAACGATTTTATGCTCCTTGAGATATTCATAACCGTAGTTTACATCTTCGCAAAAGCCGACGACATCGAAGGACTTGAAGGTGCTCTCGACAATGCCATGGGCTGTCTCAGCATTTTCAAGGATTTTGATTTTTCATGGCAGGAGGAATATTATCGCAAGAGGATCAAGGACGCCTCTCAGGGTATACTGTAAACAGGAGCTCCGGGTACATCCCGGAGCTTTTTCATGTTTTTGCTTGGTATTTTACTAATTAAAAAATAAAAATATATCAAAAATATTCAAAAAATCTCGTATTATTGTTCTGCCGATATTTTTTATTAATTTTAACCATAGCAAATTGCGTCAGTTCAAAGCTCAATATGTCAGGCTCATCAAAACATATTATATTTGTGCTAAAAAAATACAGAGTCCCAAAAACAACGTATTTTCGTAGTTTTATCGATGCAATTTTTGTTCACCGCAAAAAAAGCCGCATTATTCAGCTAAACTCCCACAGGAATCTTATTGATAAAATTAATTTTATAGTTCATAATTACTTAATATAAAAGATAATACTATTTTTAGCAATATAGTGCTAATTTTGAGCAATATAATCAATTGAACTTCTTGCCATCATGTTTTATAATACAATTGTTGGTAGAGAAACCGCCGAAAAATCGGCTTATCTACCGCCACATAATTTCAGTTAGATTTTTATGTGTCCTGTAACAAAAATCGGCAAGTATATCCTTTTTTGCTTGATCCGGTATTAAACTCCGCCGGATCTTCGGTCTTAACACTTCGATCCAGCATACATCGGACTCACTCCAACTGCTATTAAACATTAATGCCTATAATATGTTTAATCGCCTAAAGCAGTTCGCACATCGCTTGAAACGTCTTAACAAGCATGACATTAAAGCAAAATGATATATGGCACTTCGGAATTTGTGCCGGCCGTACGACATCTGCGTATAGAGGGTGCGCAGGCGTCACTCAATAGCGACCTTGATTGGCTTTTTGAGAGGGTGTCAATGAAGGTCGTTATTCTTTTGCAATCCTGTTCTATACCTATATATAAAAGGCTGCCGTACGGCAGTCTTTTTTCGTTATTGCATCAGCTCTCTGAAGAAATCGCACTCGTCAGCATTCGCCTGCGCCGCAAACTCCGACTTCACATCACAGTGAAAAACGTGACCAAGAGGATGCTCCTCATCTCCGTAGAGCTTGTACCTGTACCTGACGCCTACTCTGTCAAGGCTCTCCATAAGAGCCCTCGGCTCTTCACGAAGGAAATCCTGGTTGGCAGTCATTATGTAGCAAGGCGGAAAGCTTTCGTCCACAAGGTCGATGACATTGAGCTTTTTGAGGATAGCAGGATAGTCCTTTTTATCGATGAAGTCCTTCAGCGATTTGATTATGCCGGAGTCCTCTATCTTGTATATTCCGCAGTTGAGGGCAAGTCCTCTGAACTTCAGTCCCTCAGGCACGGTAAAGCTGTACATCTTTGCGTATTCCTTATCCGCGCATATGCAGGCATAAAGTGCAATGCCCATTGCACCTGCGGAGTCTCCCACAGCAAAGACGTTGTCAAGGTCAAAGCCGTACTGCTCTGCGTTTTCCATCATCCACTCCATAACAGCGTTTGTGTCCTCAAATGGCGCAGGGAAGCGATATTCGGGGGCTATCCTGTAGGAGTAATTCACTACCGCAAAGCCATGCTTTGCAAGCTCCATGCAGTAAAACTGATAGACATTCTTGTCACCGTAGACCCAGCCGCCGCCGTGAAAGCTGACTATCACAGGCAGCTTTCCGCTGAGCGCTCTGGGACGGTAAACGTCCAGCACCTGCCACTGCTCATCGGAGCCGTATTTTATATCATCAAAGCGCTCTATTTCGGGAGGAGTAGTCAACCCCTCATCTCTTTTTGCGTCGCTCTCCTCGCACATTTTTCTGAATATTTTGCTGCGCATCGACATGATCTCATTCCTTTCAAATAATGTTATATATCTGTTTTTCAATCTTTCCGCATATTCCCGCGGAGGTCACGCCGCTTTTCTCCCAGAGTTGATCTTTATTTCTCTGCCGTCAGATTCCGCAGTGACCGTACCGTCAACATCCGTCCGCAGCACCTTATCCGAGACCTCAGTCAGTCTTTTCAGCGTACTTCGCGCAGGGTGTCCGTAGGAATTTTCCCTGCCGCAGGATATAACGGAGATCTTCGGGCGTATCACGTCTATCAGCTCCTCTGTGGAGGAATATGCACTTCCATGATGCCCTGCCTTGTAAAGAGTCATTTTTCCCAGTCTGCCGCCCTGCAGCATAGCCGCCTCGGACTCCGCCTCAGCGTCTCCCGTAAACAGGCATCTTACATCGCCGTGAGTGAGAACAAATGAAACAGAGTAGTTGTTAATATCCTCATAAAAGCTTCCGTCGGGGGCGACGATCTCAGCTTTTGCGCTGCCAATATCCACCGTCTGCCCTACAGCTGCTTCTTTAATGGGTACATTATTCGCTTCACAGCTGTCAATGAACCGCTCATAGAACGCAAGATCCGGTATCTGCTCATCGGGAATATGCGGAATTATCACATCTCCCACATCAAACACGTCAATGATGCGGTACATACCGCCCATATGATCTGAATGGGGATGAGTTGCGATCACATGATCCAGCCTTCCCACGCCCAGCTTCCGCAGATAGCTGACAACGTACCCCGATACCTCGTCCTCTCCGCAGTCCACCAGCATAGTCACACCATTTGCTGCAATAAACGTGCAGTCTCCCTGTCCCACATCGATGAAGTGCATGACCAGCTTGTCCTCATCGGGAAATGTATGTACAGGCTTTCGGAAATACAGCCAGCTTACAAACAGCAGTGCCGCCGCTGCCAGCAGAAACCAAAGAAAACTCAGTGCTTTCTTTTTCCGCCGTTCACGTTCTTTTTCCCGTTTTTCTGCGAGTTCCCGTAGGTACCGCCTTTGCTGCGAGCTGAGCCCGTACTTCTCTCCTGCTGCCTTGACGAAGCTTTCCGTGTCTTTGAAGTATTTTGCCACGACTTGTCACCGCCTTTTCGGGGAGTACCGCTCTGTCCGCGGTTATCATCTGCCACAAGGCACTTCGGCGACGTACCGATAAGATCTCGGCGCCCTGCCGTTTTCAGAGCCTCAAGGACTATCTCCCTGTTCTGCGGACGGAAATATTGCAGCAGAGCTCGCTGCATAGCCTTTTCTTTTGGAGTTTTCGGCACGTAGACCTTCTCCATGGTGTAGGGGTCAAGCTCCGTGTAGAACATTGCCGTAGAAATAGTGCCCGGAGTAGGATAGAAGTCCTGCACCTGCTCGGGACGTATCTTGTTCTCTTTCAGGAACAGCGCAAGGTCTATGGCCTCGTTCAGAGTGCTCCCCGGGTGTGAGGACATGAGATAGGGAACGAGATACTGCTCCTTGCCCATCCCCTTTGTTATTTCATAGAAACGCTTCTGAAAGCGCTTGTAGGCTTCGATATGGGGCTTGCCCATTTTATCAAGGACTACCGCAGAGCAGTGCTCGGGAGCGACCTTCAGCTGACCGCTGACATGGTGCATGATGAGCTCCTTCATAAACTCATCGTCCTTGTCCTCGATGAGATAGTCATAGCGGATACCCGAGCGGATAAATACCTTTTTCACGCCCTTGACCTTGCGAATTTTCCTCAGCATCGACAGGTACTCGGTGTGGTCGACCTTGAGGGCAGGACACGGCGTCGGAGCAAGGCATTTCTTGCCCATGCAAAGTCCCTTTGACAGCTGCTTGTCACAGGAGGGGCGTCTGAAGTCCGCCGTAGGACCGCCTACATCATGGATATATCCCTTGAAATCAGGCATTTTAGTGATACGCTCAGCCTCGGCAAGCACCGACTCCACACTGCGGACCGTAACTCGTCTGCCCTGATGAAGGGCTATGGAACAGAAATTGCAATAGCCGAAGCAGCCGCGGTTATGAGTGATGGAAAAGCGCACCTCCTCGATGCCGGGCACTCCGCCCAGTGCCTCATATGAGGGGTGAATCGCCCTTGTATACGGCAGCGAGTAGATATGGTCAAGCTCCTCTGTGGTAAGGCTGTATGCAGGTGGAAGCTGTACCAGCATCATTTTTCCGTGACGCTGTATTATGGTCTTTCCGTAGACCTCGTCCTGCCAGTCGTACTGTATCTTTACAGCCTTTGCGTACTCGGGCTTGCTGTCCCTCACCTGCTCAAAGGAAGGGCACTGTGCCGCACCGATAGGTGTGTTCACAGGCTCTGTCAGGTAGCATGTACCGCGTATGTCATGTATGTCATGTATGCTCTCACCTGCCGCAAGACGGGCACACAGCTCCTGTATCTGGTGCTCGCCCATGCCGTACATCAGCAGGTCTGCACCGCTGTCCACAAGCACGGAGGGGCGCACAGCGTCGTCCCAGTAGTCATAGTGGGCAAAGCGGCGGAGAGAAGCCTCCAGACCGCCAATGACCACAGGCACATCACCAAAGTATTCCCGAAGCTTCTGACAGTAAACGATAACTGCGCGGTCAGGTCTTTTGCCTGCTACACCTCCTGCGGTATACGCATCGTCTGAGCGCTTTCGCTTAGCCGCAGTATAGTGAGCCACCATTGAATCGATATTTCCTGCAGTCACGAGAAAGGCATACTTAGGAGCACCAAAGCGGCGAAAGTCCCTGTCCGAATGCCAGTCGGGCTGAGAGATGATACCCACTGTGAAGCCCATGCTCTCAATGAGCCTTGTGACTATGGCTGCGCCGAAGCTGGGGTGGTCAACGTATGCGTCACCCGTAATATATATGAAATCGAACTGCTCTATGCCAAGCTCGTCCATTTCCTTTTTTGTCGTAGGCAGAAAGCCCTCGTACATGATATCACCTCTACAGTATCACTGTTCTTTCAAGTTCGTTCTTGCTTGCGCGCCAGTCAGGGAATTCCTTTCCAAGCAGCGCATAAAAATCCTTCGAGTGGTTTGGGTGTATAAAATGGCAGAACTCATGGGTCACCACGTGCTCTATACAGTGCCGCGGAGCTTCGATGAGCCGCCTGTTCAGCGTAATTATCCCCTTTGTGTAATGGCAGCTCCCCCACCTTGAGGTCATGGAGCGTATCTTAAGCTGCGGCAGAGCGACCCCGTATTTTCTGAACCTGCCGCCGACCTCAGCTACGATCTCCCCGAACACCTCACTGCACCTTCTGCTGTACCAGTCGCCTGTCAGCTTTTTTATGCGAGCTGTGTTCTCAGAGTCTCTGACATGGACTTGCAGCTCGTCACCGCACATATCGGCGTACTCACGGCTGTCGGCAATAATGTTAAGTCTCAGCGGCTTTCCCAGATACATGAATCGCTCCCCATCTGTATAGCCCGGGGGAGCTTTTTTCACATCGCGCTCTGCGAAATACACAGCCGCTCTGCGGATATACTCGCTCCTGCTTATTATGAAGCTCTCTATTTCACGGACAGGCACACGCTTTGGCGCTGATACGTAAACCGAGCCGTCATGTCTTACCCTGAGATTTATATTCTTTACTTTTTTCCGTTCAAGAGTGTAGTCCATTGCTCCATGAGGAGTCATAACACACCTTGTTTCAGTAGATAATGCTTTCATTTCATTCTCCTATGAAACAATTATATCGCAGTAAAGCCCCTGTGTCAACCATTTTGGAGCTCCTGACCATAACAAAAGCCCCAAAGAGCTGCCTGTGTGCTCTTTCGGGGCATTAGCATTATGGTAGTATTATTCCCTGACCTTTCCCTCTTTAAGACGCTTGAGATAATCCTTGGTTTCAGAGGAAACAACTCCCGAAAGGAGGATTATCGCAATGACATTAGGGATAGCCATGAGTCCGTTGAAAATATCCGCAAGGTTCCATACTGCTTCGACTGCAAGATAGGGACCGATGAATACAGCGGCAATGTATATCCATCTGTACACCGCGGTGACCTTCCTGTTTGCTCCTGTCAGGTATGAGAGACAGCGCTCTGAATAGTAATTCCAGCCGAGGATAGTAGTGAATGCGAATACTGCAAGACAAGCCATGAGAATGAACGAGGATATTTTCTCACTGAACGGCAGACCGTAGTCAAAGGCATCCATGGTTATCATTACGCCCTTCAGCTCAGATGTATTGTGGCTGCCTGACATAATAATGGCAAGTCCTGTCATGGTACAGACTATGATAGTATCAATGAATGTTCCCGTCATGGTAACAAGTCCCTGACGCACAGGCTCATTTGTCTTTGCGGCAGCTGCGGCAATAGGTGCAGAGCCGAGGCCAGCCTCATTGGAGAAGATACCTCTTGCGACACCGCTCTTCATAGCGCACATCATCACAGTTCCTGCTGCACCGCCTGCAGCAGCTTTAAGACTGAAAGCGCCCTTCAGTATAGCGCCTATAGCAGTAGGTATCTCTGTGATATGGCAGAAAATAATAGTAAGACAGCAGCCTGCATATGCTACTATCATAACAGGCACGACCACCTCAGAGACAGTTGCGATACGCTTTATACCGCCGATTACGATAAGCGCGGTAAGCAGTGTTATGAGAGCACCTGCGATAACTGTAGTCCATGTGTATTCCATGCCGAGTATAATCACTGTATGGCTCTGCTCCGGGTCAAAGAAGGTATTTGCCGCAGAGGTTATGCCGTTTATCTGAGTTATAGTACCTATACCCATGATACCTGCAAGAAGTCCGAAAAGCGCGAAGGTCTTGCCCAGCCATTTCCACTTCTTTCCGAGACCGTTCTCTATGTAGTAGAAAGGTCCGCCGAGGATATTGCCGTTTTCGTCCCTGACGCGGTACTTTACTGCGAGAAGTCCCTCAGCGTATTTAGTGGCCATACCAAGAAAGGCAGCAAGCTCCATCCAGAACAGAGCGCCTGCTCCGCCTGCCGCGATAGCCGTGGCGACACCGACGATATTGCCTGTTCCAACTGTAGCCGAAAGGGCTGTACAAAGGGCTGCAAAGCTGGATACCTCGCCGCTTCCGCCTTCTTCGTTCCTGACCATGTATTTGAGTGCCTTGCCAAGCTTGCGCACCTGCAGGAATCCCAGTCTCACCGACAGTATCACGCCGCATGCCATAATGAGAATAATAAGGGGAAGTCCCCATACATAGCTGTCTATCTGACTTATAATATCGTTTATTTTATCCATTGACATATCTCCTGTCCAAAACATCGTTAAAATTATATCATACTATAATATAAATGTCAACGCATTTTTTTGCTATATTAATGTCTGCTTGCATTATTGGCTTCAAAGTGATATAATATTAGCTGTTATATTAATGAAAAAGGTGACCTTATTGCAGACTTTACGTAAGATACTCCCTGCTGCTGTTTCTCTTTTGCTGGCAGCAGGAATGGCAGCAGCCTCAGAGCTGCTTCACGATAAAGAGATAATATTTCCCGAAATAACGGCTGTAGCTATCGGAGCTCTTGCTGCCCCGAAGCAGTCATGGAACACTTCAAGGCTGAGACTACTCCTCACTATAACCGCAGCCGCCGTAACAGGAGTGGGCCTGGTGCTGTTTGTGCCGATACCATTGGTATTCAAGCTTCCCCTTGCGATAATATGCGCAGTTGCATGGGTGACGGTATCGAAAACAGAATTTCTCCCGGCCATATCAGCCTGTGTGCTGCCTGTGCTTTTAGGCACAAGGAGTCCCGTTTATATTGGCTCAGTAGCCGTAATGACCTCGCTTATACTTCTTGCGCAGTACATACTTGAAAGAAACGGCTTCCGCGAGAAAAACACATTTACTCCCACAGAACCCGACAAAAAGCTGCTGACCCTTAGAATGAAGCAGATAGCCGCAGCAAGTGTCATATGCATACTTCCGGCTTTGTCAGGAGAGATATTCTTCATAGCTCCGCCTCTTATCGTGGCATTTTTCGAGATGTCAAAGCCCGGCAGCAAGCTCCTTGAGCGCATGCCTCAGGTGCTGATGCTGATAGCAGCGGCTGCCGTCAGCGGAGTCGCCTTCCGTTTCGTGCTCACCGAAAAGCTTGGGCTCCCCCTTACAGTTTCGGCAATACTCTCATGTGCAGTCATACTGGCTGCTGTCTGCAAAATAAAGCTGTATTTTCCACCCTGCGGAGCTATCGCAACTCTGCCGCTCATAATTCCCGAGGAAGCTCTGCTTAAATTTCCATTTGAGATATCAGCAAGTGCACTGGTATTTACTGCCGCAGCATTTGCACTGTCAAAGGAACAAATAATAATAGTAAAAGTAAAGAAGATACTGAGACCGCAGAACTGACTGCGGTCTTTTTTGGCTTTGGAAATTCAAAAATAAATATGAAAATTTTAAAAAGCACTTGACAAACAAAATTATATTTGATACAATATAATTGTAATCAACAGACAAGGAGGTAATACAATGGAATATGACTACAAGGAAGCCATGAAGCTTGAAAATCAGCTTTGTTTCCCTCTCTATGCAGCGGCAAGAGCCGTTACGGGATTGTATACGCCTTATCTGAAAGAACTCGGTCTGACCTATACGCAGTATATCGTTCTGCTGGTCCTCTGGGAAAAAGACGGCATCACAGTGGGCGAGATATGCAGAAAGCTCATGCTTGACAGCGGCACCCTCTCCCCTTTGCTGAAAAAGATGAGAGATCTCGGCTATCTCGAAAAAAAGCACAGCAAGAACGACGAACGAGCTGTTCTCATTGATCTCACCGAAAAGGGAAAAGCCCTGCAGGAAAAGGCAAAGGAAATACCGTTAAAGGTGGGACAGTGCGTGAGGATAGCCCCCGAAAAGGCTCATCAGCTCTATTCGCTGCTCTATGAATTACTTGGTTCAGACAGCAATAACGACCGCTGATAATATGAAAGGAGCATATGCTATGAAAACAGTGTACGATTTTACAGTTAAGGACCGCTCAGGAAATGACGTAAGCCTCAATGACTATCAGGGCAAGGTGCTGCTTATAGTGAACACCGCTACAGGCTGCGGCTTCACACCTCATTACGAGCCCCTCGAAGCTATGTATAAGGACCTTCGTGACAAGGGCTTCGAGATACTTGACTTTCCATGCAATCAGTTTGCAAATCAGGCTCCGGGAAGCGAAGAGGAGATACATCAGTTCTGCAAGCTCAAATTCGGAACAGAATTTCCTCAGTTTGCCAAAATAGATGTCAACGGCGAAAATGCAGAACCGCTGTTTGAATACCTTGCTACCGAAAAGCCATTTGCAGGCTTCGGAAAGGGTCTGAAAAATGCCGCACTCAATAAATTTGCGGATATGAATAACAAGAAATACGGCGATAAAGCATATATCAAGTGGAACTTCACAAAATTTCTCGCAGACAGAAACGGAAAGATCATAGCAAGATTTGAACCCACCACTGACATGAAAGAGGTAAGAAAAGCCGTAGAAGAATTGCTGGGGTGAAACTATGTCCGAAAAATTCGTTTCAGGATTTGACCTTCAGGAATACCTGACAAACGGTGTCGAAGGCATCGTCACCGAATCCCTCAGAGCAACTCTGAAAAATCCTAAGGAAAGTGCATTCATGATGAAGTTTGCCGCAGCAAGCCGTGCAGCTTCAAAAAAGCGCAGAAAAGCCGAGGACAGCGGCGAACATATACCGCCATTCCTTATTGCAAGTATCACAAGCAAGTGCAATCTGCACTGTGCAGGCTGCTATTCACGCTGCAATCATGCAACGACGGATTCCGAGCCTGTCAGCCAGCTCACATCGGAGGAATGGCTGAAAATATTCGACGAAGCCGACGAACTGGGAATCAGCTTCATTCTTCTCGCAGGCGGCGAGCCAATGCTGAGACGTGATATTATCGAAGCCGCAGGCAGGAAGCAGAATATCCTCTTCCCTATCCTGACAAACGGCACCTTCATAGACGAGGACTACTTCCGCCTATTTGATAAATGCCGCAATCTTGTGCCCGTAATGAGTATCGAAGGCAATCGTGACATCACCGATACAAGACGCGGTACAGGCATTTATGACAGACTTGTCTCCAATATGGAGGAGTTCGGAAAGCGTAAACTCATCTTCGGTGCATCTGTTACTGTTACGACTCAGAACTTCACGGAAGTGACCTCACAGGAATTTCTCGGAGATCTCGCCGATAAGGGCTGTAAGGTCGTCATCTTTGTCGAGTACGTACCTGTAACCGCAGAGAGCAGAGAGTTAGCCCCTAATGACGAGCAGCGGGAATACCTTATGAAAGAGATACAGCGTCTCCGCGAAGAACACCCCGAAATGGTCTATGTTGCCTTTCCGGGAGACGAAAAGTCCTCAGGAGGCTGCGTAGCCGCAGGCAGAGGATTTTTCCATATCAACTCTCACGGCGGTGCAGAGCCATGTCCGTTCTCGCCATATTCAGATGTGAATGTCAGGAACACCTCCCTCCGCGAAGCTATGCATTCTCCCCTTTTTACAGCGCTCCGAAGCGGAGACCTGCTTCTTGACGACCACGACGGAGGCTGCGTGCTCTATGAGAAAAAAGCGCAGGTCGAAGCGCTTCTCAAGGACAGCACCGTCACAGTATAAGCTAAAAGTTCTCACAGACTGAAATGCTCCCTGTCAATTGGACACTGAAAATAACAAAAATAATTCTATGTAATCAAGAAAGGCATCTTGCATTTATTGTGCAGGATGCCTTTTATATTGTTATGCTATTGGCATTAAACTTCTTTATGATCAAAAAACGCAAGTTCAGTCTATATATCTGCCGGATAAAAAGCCGTATTCCTCATACGGCAGAATTATTCATTTATAAGCTTTTCTGCGATAAGCACAGCGCTCTCTATCATCTTGGGACATTCCGTCGCAAACAGCCCCTTTGCCCTTGCATAAGACTTTCCTTCATCGGTGGAAATATCGCAGTCAAGCAGCTCACGGCAGATATACGAGCCGTTCTGCTTTGCAAATTCGTCAAGGAAACGAACGGCATAGCTGTTTGCTCTCTCTTTGCTGTCATAGTCACCGTCTTCGCACATACCGTATTTCAGACCGAGAGCCATAAGCGCACCCGTACACGCTCCGCAGACCTCAGCCTTGCACATACCGCCGCCGAAGCAAGCGCCGACTCTGAGTGCCTGTTCCTTTGTCATTCCAAGCTCCTCGGCAAATGCCGCAAGCACCGTCTGAGAGCAGTAATACCGCTTTGAGAAAAGCTCGCTTGCAATTTCTGTGTGTTTCATAGTTTACCTCCAATAAATATATTTGAATTTATCTATATTAAGCTAAAACAAATATCCGTGTTTCCACGGATATATAGCAAACGGCAAAGCATTTGACGTTTGCTATTTGCCGATCTGCACGGAGCAAACTTTAGTTTGTGATTGTGCGAGGCTCTTTAAATCATATATCACATCAGCATTCTCCGCTTTCTGATACCTTTGTCAGCTCACGCAAAGCATTCACAGCGACTTCCGTCCCCTCCGCAGAAATGGAGTAGTACATCCACTTGCCTTCTTTTCTGCCGACCACAAGACCGCTGTCACAGAGTATCTTCATGTGGTGGGAAAGCGTGGGCTGTGTGCATTGCATCGCTTCAAGCAGCTTGCAGGCACATTTCTCGCCGTTTTGCAGAAGTCTGAATATCTGCACCCTGTTTTCGTCGCACAGAGCCTTGAAGATCACAGTGATCTGCTTGTTTGTCAGTTCCATTTGCTCACCTCATATTGATGATTTTCTATATTATATCATACGCATAGAAAAATGTCAATATGTTTTTCTAAATTCTATTATAATCCAAGTCCATATCCTGCCACTATGCCGATAACAGCAGAAATGCCTATGATCGCTATCGGGTGCAGTTTCTTGAAAGCAAGCACTGCACTAATAACGAATATTCCAAATGATAACCAAAAGCCAGCACCTGAAAAAACAGTGGTCTGTAAACCGTTTGGAAAGAAAACCGTCATTCCCACAGACAGGAATGCTGCTCCGATAAGCCCTATCACCGCAGGACGCAGACCGTACATCACTCCGTCAACAGCACGGCTCTTGCGGAACTTTTCATAAAACTTCGCTACGATCAGGATAATCACAAAGGACGGCAGAACTACTCCGAGGGTTGCACATACAGCACCGAACACACCGCCCGTTCGGATACCGACAAATGTTGCCATATTGATCGCCAGCGGCCCAGGTGTGCTTTCACTGACTGCAATGAAATCCACGACCTCCGCCTGCGTAAGCCAGCCGTGACGCTCGACTTCGCTCTGTATCAGAGGAAGCATTGCATATCCGCCGCCGAACGTAAACGCACCTATCTTCAGGAAGGTCAGAAACAGCTCAATCCATATCATCGCTTTGCTCCTTTCTGAATATCAGCGACCATATAAGTCCGAATATTGCACAGCCAATGATCACGAACACTGCATCTATTTTCAGAAAAGCTGTCAGCACCAATGCCGCTGCCATGATAACATAGGAAACAGCGTGTTTTTTAGTCGCCATGAACATGGTATATACCGCTTTGAGTATCAATGCAAGAACACCTGCACGAATCCCCATAAAGGCATACTGCACAGCTTTTGACTCCTGAAATGCTTTCAGAACAAAGGAAATCACGGATATTATCAGAAACGACGGCAGGACAACACCGAGCGTTGCGCAGACAGCACCGAGTGTTCCTGCGGTACGGCTGCCTACAAAGGTAGCAGCGTTGATCGCAACCGGACCCGGTGTTGATTCTGCTATCGCAACAACTTCAAGTATATCATCCTCATTCAGCCAATGCTTATTATCACAGACCTCGCGCTGTATGAGCGGTATCATCGCATAACCGCCGCCGAAGGTGAAAGCCCCGATCTTCATAAAGGTCAGGAACAAATCAAGATTCTTATTCACAATATCACTCCTACAGAAAAATTATACCAAATGAAGCAATATCCGTCAATATCCGAAAATGCCAATAATATACTTGACATAAGTCAATAAAAATGTTATAATTGACATAAGTCAGAAAGGAGATGCTGATATGCCAAGACCTCAGAAGTCACGCCGGATATGCTGTTACCCCGATTACTGGAGCTTTGCACCGGATCACGATACAGCAAACGATACGGTAGTTATGTCGCTTGACGAGTTTGAAACCATACGATCTATAGATTACAATGGCAAAACACAGGAACAATGCGCCGCTGATATGAATGTTGCAAGAACTACCGTCACGGCGATCTACGACATCGCAAGAAAGAAGCTGGCTGCTGCACTGGTGGAGGGCAGACGCATCGTCATTTCGGGCGGAAATTACACACTTGACAACACTATCTCAGAGGAGATAACTCAGAAAGGAAGCAAAATTATGAGAATTGCAGTTACCTATGAAAACGGACAGATATTCCAGCATTTCGGCAGAACAGAGCAGTTCAAGCTCTATGATGTTGCCGACGGAAAAGTAATAAATGAACAGGTGGCAGGCACAAACGGCGCAGGACACGGCGCTCTGGCAGGATTCCTGAAAAATGCTCAGGTCGATGTGCTTATCTGCGGAGGTATCGGCGGCGGCGCTCAGATGGCTATGCAGGAAGCTGGAATTACGCTCTACGGCGGAAATACCGGCAGCGCCGATGAAGCTGTAAAGGCTTTTCTCGCAAATAACCTTGTACAGAACTCCACCCCCACTTGTGACCACCACGGACACGGCGAAGGTCATTCCTGCGGAGATCATGGCTGCG
Source organism: Ruminococcus flavefaciens (assembly GCA_004554385.1). GTDB lineage: Bacteria > Bacillota > Clostridia > Oscillospirales > Ruminococcaceae > Ruminococcus > Ruminococcus flavefaciens_T. Next base: position 41,725 of record SFMO01000081.1, on the reverse strand, counting down.
GCAGTCATAGCTGCGGTAATCACTGATGAGAATTGTAACCCTTGTAGAGAATACCTGCGGACATGAAGACTGTATCGCAGAGCATGGGCTTTCGTTATATATTGAGACTGATAATCATAAGCTCCTGCTCGATACAGGACAGACTGACGCTGTTGTGAAGAATGCAGAAGCTCTCAGTATAGACCTGTCTGCTGTCGATACTGTGATACTGAGTCACGGTCACTACGACCATTCAGGCGGTATACTGCCGTTTGCCGAGGAGAATCCGGAAGCAAGGATAATTATGCAGAAATCCGCAGCAGAGCCCAACTACAACGGAGAACGCTATATCGGAATTGATACAGATATCCTTAAACTGCCGAATATTCAGCTCATAGACGGCAATATGGAACTTGATGACGAGCTGTTTCTGTTCAGCGGCATCACAGGCAGGAGATGCTATCCTCAGGGGAACAAAAAACTGTCTTGTATAAAAAACGGCAAAAAAGTCGAGGACGATTTCTGCCACGAGCAATGTCTTGTTATCACACAAAACGGCAAGCGCTGGCTGCTGTCCGGCTGTGCTCACAACGGCATACTCAATATCCTCGACAGATACAAGGAACTGTTTGACAGCTATACTCGACTTCGATGCCCATACCCTCAACAGCTTTCATGGTGTTGTCATAGAGCTGATGACAGGCTTTGCAGCCCGAACCGAGAATCTTGATGCAGCAGATGCCGTCAACCTTTTCTCCGCAACAGGTCGATGCGACCTCACTTGCAGACTGCTCACCGCCGCAGCAACAAGGCTTTTCCTGCTTCGCTTCTTCCTTTTTCTTTCCGAATAATGCCATAATATGTTCCTCCTGCCAAGTATCTTCTTTGTTCTCTCAGGCGGGAAAAAACTCTGGATATAGGATATAAGGAATATCAGCGCACCGAGCAAAACCATTATCTTAATCATATCATAGATGAAGAATTGTAGGCTGCCGCCGAGCTTGCTTTCGGTATCAAGACCGCAGGCAGACAGCATAGAACCTATCAGCCTGTTCAGCCATTTCATACCGAATATTTCGTCCTGAATAAAGTCCCATACATTCATAGTATCACCGTCCTTCCGTACTGTGGGCAATGATGCTGTTTTTCAGTTCCAGTATCCTGCGTTCGATTTCAGCTATGACTTCTTCAAAGTCGTTATCTTCTTTACCCGTAGGATCAGGCAGTCCCCAATCATCGTCAAACGGTCTGCCAATGAATGGACAATTCACACCACAGCCCATCGAGATCGCTATATCGGGGGTGGGTATATCATTTATCAGTTTGCTGTACTGCGTTCTTTCCATGTCGATTCCGTAAAGCCGTTTCATGATACGGACAGCATCCTGATTGATCTGCGGTTTTGTTTCAGTTCCTGCCGAATAGCTCTCAAAGACATCGGACGCAAGGTGCTTTCCAAGTGCTTCTGCGATCTGACTCCGGCAGGAATTATGTACGCAGATAAAGGCAACTTTAGGTTTTCCCATTTTCAAATCTTCCTTTCGTTTTGTTGGCTATCCTGCACAGCAACAGCATAACGGGAACTTCGGTCAGAACTCCTACCGTGGTCGCAAGTGCCGCAGGAGAAGATGTGCCGAACAGTGCAACAGCAACCGCTACGGCAAGCTCAAAGAAATTGGACGCTCCTATCATTCCGGCAGGTGCGGCTATATCGTGCGGCAGCTTTAACATCTTGCAGGCGATATATGCAATTGCAAAAATAATGAATGTCTGTAATACAAGCGGAACGGCGATCAGCAGGATATGCAGAGGATTTTCAAGTATGACATCTCCCTGAAAAGAAAATATCAGGACAAGTGTCAGAAGCAGTCCGATCGTAGTAATGCCGTCAAATTTGTGGACAAAGGTGTTTTCAAAGTAGTCTGCGCTTTTCGCCTTCGTAACGATGATCCGGGTAGCGATGCCGAAAACAAGTGGAATCACTACAAATAGTATCACCGAGAGAAATAACGTATTCATCGGTACTTCCACATCTGATACACCGAGAAGCAGTTTTACGATAGGCACAAATGCCACAAGTATGATCAGATCATTGGTTGCTACCTGTACGACCGTATATGCCGGATTGCCCTTTGTCAGTGTACTCCAGACAAACACCATAGCTGTACAAGGAGCAGCACCAAGGAGAACAGCCCCTGCAAGATACTCCGTTGCAAGCTCAGGTGTAATAAATGTCTTGAAGATCACCATAAAGAACAAGCTTGCAATGCCATACATCGAAAATGGTTTTATCAGCCAATTCACAACCCATGTGACAAACAGACCTTTCGGATTCTTGCCGATATTCCTGATGCTCTGAAAATCCACCTTCATCATCATCGGATAGATCATCAGCCAAATGAGTATCGCCATTGGTATTGAGATACGGGCATATTCAAAGCGGTTAAGGAAATCAGGTATCTGAGGGAGCAGTTTTCCGATCAGCACTCCTGCGACCATACACAAAGCCACCCAGATCGTAAGGTATCGCTGAAATATATTGATAAAGGATTTTTGTGTTTTTTCCATAGACTTCACTCCTCATGCTCGTTTATCAGCTTTTCAGCGATCAGCACGGCACTCTCTATCATCTTTGGACACAGCGTTGCATATAATCCGTTCGCTCTTGCATAAACCTTCCCCTCGTCAGTCGAAATATCACAGTCAAGCAACTCACGGCAGATGTACGAGCCGTTCTGCTGTGCGAATTCATCAAGGAAACGCACAGCATAGCTGTTGGCTCTCTGCTTACTCTCAAGATCACCGTCAGTGTACATACCGTATTTCAGTCCAAGAGCCATCAAAGCACCCGTACACGCGCCGCAGACCTCTGCCTTGCACATTCCTCCGCCGAAGCAAGCCCCGACTTTCAGTGCCTGTTCCTTTGTCATTCCAAGCTCCTCAGCAAATGCCGCAAGCACTGCCTGGGAGCAGTAATACCTCTTTGAGAAAAGCTCGCTTGCGATTTCTGTGTGTTTCATAGTTGACCTCCAATAAACATATTTGAATTTATCTATACTTTTGCTAAACAAATATCCGTGTTTCCACGGACATTTATTGACAGCAACATTCGCTGCTGCCCGACACCTTAGTCAGCTCTCGCAGAACATTCACGGCTGTCTCTGTTCCCTCCGCAGAAATAGAGTAATACATCCATTTGCCCTCTTTTCTGCCAACAACAAGACCGCTGTCGCAGAGTATCTTCATATGGTGTGAAAGCGTTGGCTGGGTACACTGCATTGCTTCAAGCAGCTTGCAGGCACACTTCTCGCCGTTTTGCAAAAGCCTGAATATCTGCACACGGTTCTCATCGCAGAGAGCCTTGAATATGACAGTGATCCGTTTGTTTGTCAATTCCATTTGCTCACCTCATATCGATATTTTTCTATATTATATCACACATATAGAATTATGTCAATGCGTTTTAAAAAATTTTCTTAAAAATCAAAATTGCTATTGACAGATCTAAATATATGTAGTATACTGCATATATAGGTAGTATACTACATATATTTGAAAGAGGTTGCTTATGTACGATTTTGAAAAAATGGATCCGAGGATCATTGCCTTCGTGAACATCTTTATCTGCTCCAACAGGCTTCAGGCTATAATGGATAACGGCCTTGTGGATATTACCGCAAAACAATGGCTTGCGATCGCTATGATTGAGGCATTCCCAAAACCGCCAACGCTCAAGCAGATGTCCGAAATGTCAGGTGTTACTCATCAGAGTATGCGACAGATAGTTGACCGTCTTGTTGATAAAGGCTTTCTTGAGATCGTTCCTGATAAAAAGGACAAGCGTGCCATACGGCTTGTCAAGACTGAAGCGGCTAATCATATCCGGACAAAAAAAGATGATCAGAACATACAGTTCGTATACAAGCTGTTCGATTGCCTGACAGAAGAGGAACAGCGAGTTTACTGCATGGCACTTGAAAAACTCTGCAACAGGCTGAATGAACTGAAATAGGAAAATGAAAGAGAAGGAGAATAATATGAAAACGATAGTTGCTTATAAGTCGAAATCGGGTTATACCAAAACATACGCTGAGTGGATCGCACAGGAGATTGGCTGCGACATCAGAGAAAACGCTGAGCTTTCCGATATTATCGGCTATGACACCATAATTTACGGAGGCGGAATGTATGCAGGCGGTTTCAATGGTGCTAAGCTCATCACCAAGAACTTCGACAAATTGTCCGGGAAGAAAATCGTTTTGTTTGCGGTAGGCTCAAATCCCGGCAGAGAGCGTGAGATGCAGCCGTTCTGGGAAATGGTGCTGACTGCCGAACAACAAAAACAAATAGGACATTTTTATCTCAGAGGCGGATTTGATTTCAGTAAGCTGACCTCCGGAGATAAGATACTTATGAAAATGCTTAAAGTTCGTTTGCAGAAACTTAAAGAACGCACTGAAGATGAACAAGGAATGCTCGATGCTTATGACAAGCCTGTTGATTTCAGGAATAAGGAGAATATAAGACCTCTGGTAGAATATGTTTTGAAGTGATATGGCCAATAGAATAACAAAAAAAGTCCTCACAGCCCGAAAGCCGTGAGGACTCTGTTGTTTTATTCAGATAAACACATTAACGTGAATATCACGCCAGCTTAGTATCCTACGCTTCGTAGACTTTGCGTAAAGGTATTCTTTAGCATCGTCCAGATTCAGCGTAAAACAGCCAATCTGAGTATATTTTGGAATTACTTTCCTTCGTTGATTGCAGCCTGAGCAGCAGCGAGACGAGCGATCGGAACACGGAAAGGTGAGCAAGAAACATAGTCGAGGCCGATCTTGTGGCAGAACTCAACAGATGTAGGATCACCGCCGTGCTCACCGCAGATACCGCAGTGGAGCTTAGGATTTACAGGCTTACCGAGCTTGATAGCCATTTCCATGAGCTTACCAACGCCAGCCTGATCGAGCTTAGCGAAAGGATCGTTCTCGAAGATCTTCTTGTCGTAGTAAGCGCCGAGGAACTTACCAGCGTCGTCACGAGAGAAGCCGTAAGTCATCTGAGTAAGGTCGTTAGTACCGAAGCAGAAGAAGTCAGCGTTCTTAGCGATCTCATCAGCTGTAAGAGCAGCTCTTGGGATCTCGATCATTGTACCAACTTCGTACTCGAGGTTAGAACCGGCTTCCTTGATAACAGCGTCAGCAGTTTCAACAACAATCTTCTTAACGTACTTGAGCTCCTTAACATCGCCAACGAGTGGGATCATGATCTCAGGCTTAACGTTCCAGTCAGCGTGCTTCTTCTTAACGTTGATAGCAGCCTTGATAACAGCCTTTGTCTGCATAGCAGCGATCTCAGGATATGTTACAGCAAGACGGCATCCTCTGTGGCCCATCATTGGGTTGAACTCGTGGAGTGAAGCGATGATATTCTTGATATCAGCAACTGACTTGCCCTGTGCCTTAGCGAGAGCCTCGATGTCAGCTTCCTCAGTAGGAACGAATTCGTGGAGAGGAGGATCCAGGAAACGGATAGTAACCGGGTTGCCCTCGAGAGCCTCATAGAGAGCCTCGAAGTCGCTCTGCTGCATTGGCTCGATCTTAGCAAGAGCAGCTTCTCTTCCTTCAACTGTATCAGAGCAGATCATCTCACGGAAAGCAGCGATTCTGTCTGCCTCGAAGAACATGTGCTCTGTACGGCAGAGACCGATACCCTCAGCGCCGAGCTCTCTTGCCTTCTTAGCGTCAGCAGGAGTATCAGCGTTTGTACGAACCTTAAGAGTTCTGTACTTATCAGCCCAAGCCATGATTCTTCCGAACTCACCAGCGATCTGAGCATCAACTGTAGCAATAACGCCGTCGTAGATGTTACCTGTTGTACCGTCGATTGAGATGTAGTCGCCTTCCTTGAAGGTCTTTCCGCCGAGCTCGAACTTCTTGTTAGCTTCATCCATCTTGATGTCGCCGCATCCTGAAACGCAGCACTCACCCATACCACGGGCAACAACAGCAGCGTGAGAAGTCATACCGCCGCGGACTGTAAGGATACCCTGTGCAGCCTTCATACCTGTGATATCTTCAGGAGATGTCTCGAGACGAACGAGAACGACCTTCTCGCCCTTAGCAGCCCACTCTACAGCGTCGTCAGCTGTGAATACGATCTTACCGCAAGCAGCTCCTGGTGAAGCACCGAGACCCTTGCCGATAGGAGTAGCAGCCTTGAGAGCCTTTGTATCGAACTGTGGGTGGAGAAGTGTATCGAGGTTTCTTGGATCGATCATAGCAACAGCTTCCTGCTCTGTCTTCATGCCCTCATCAACGAGGTCACAAGCGATCTTAAGAGCAGCCTGTGCAGTTCTCTTACCGTTTCTTGTCTGGAGCATATAGAGCTTCTTGTTCTCAACAGTGAACTCCATATCCTGCATATCGTGATAGTGATTTTCGAGAGTCTGGCAAACTTCCTGGAACTGCTTGAAAGCCTCAGGGAAAGTCTCAGCCATCTGCTGGATAGGCATAGGAGTACGAACACCGGCAACAACGTCTTCGCCCTGTGCGTTTGTGAGGAACTCACCCATGAGCTTCTTCTCACCTGTAGCAGGGTCACGTGTGAAGGCAACACCTGTACCGCAGTCATCACCCATGTTACCGAATGCCATTGACTGAACGTTAACAGCAGTACCCCATGAGAAAGGAATATCGTTATCACGTCTGTAAACGTTAGCTCTTGGGTTATCCCATGAACGGAATACAGCCTTGATAGCGCCGATGAGCTGCTCCTTAGGATCGTCAGGGAAATCTGTACCGATCTTGGACTTGTACTCAGCCTTGAACTGACCAGCGAGTTCCTTGAGGTCATCAGCTGTAAGCTCAACGTCCTGTGTAACGCCCTTCTTAGCCTTCATCTCGTCGATAAGCTCTTCGAAGTACTTCTTACCAACTTCCATAACTACGTCAGAATACATCTGGATGAATCTTCTGTAGCAGTCCCAAGCCCATCTTGGGTTATTTGACTTTTCAGCGATCGTGTTAACAACTGTCTCATTGAGACCGAGGTTAAGGATTGTATCCATCATACCTGGCATTGAAGCTCTTGCGCCTGAACGAACAGAAACGAGGAGAGGATTCTCCTTGTCGCCGAACTTCTTGCCGGTGATTCCTTCCATTTTAACGATATACTCGTTGATCTCAGCCATGATCTCATCAGAGATTCCGCCGTCCTCATAATACTGAGTACAAGCCTCTGTTGTGATTGTGAAGCCCTGAGGAACAGGGAGACCGATGTTTGTCATCTCAGCCAGGTTAGCGCCCTTACCGCCGAGAAGCTCTCTCATGTTGGCATTACCCTCAGAGAAAAGGTAACAATACTTATTTGCCATTGGTGTATACCTCCATTTTTAACATTTCCGGACATTGCTCCGAAAGGGTGCAATTTCCGAGTTATACATATTATAACACATCTCAGAAAAAATTACCATATATGTGATGACAAAAAATAGCCGTTTAAAACGCTGCACTTTGTACAAAAATCAACAAAGAAAAGGGTTTTATCAAAAAAAGGCTTGCAATTAGTAAGAAAGTATGTAAAAATAATTATTAGACTTCATATTTAAGTTAAGGAGCAATGACATGAAAAAGATCGCTTTGACTGTTATTTTATGCAGTATCCTGACCTGCTCCGCCTTCTCATGCGGAGACAGCTCAGCTGAAAAGGACAGGGCTGAAAGCAAGCCGTCCGAAAGCAGCACAACAACTGCCGGTGATGAAAATACCGCTGAAACAACAAAGTCAACAATAAGCATAAAGGACTCCGAGGGATATAAAAATTTCAGAGCGAATCTGCAGAAGAAAACCGAAGAGATCAATGAAAAGCGCCGCAAGGAAATGCATAACACCGACGAAATGGAAAAGGACGCCAAAAAGGTAGTAAACGAGTTCGTGCAAGCGGTTTGCGATGATGATGCGGAAGCTATGGCAAAGGCTATGTATCCCGAAAAAATGCTTGAGGGAATGAAGGCATGCGGCGAGTATGACGAGTTCGCTCAGAGCGTCACAGACGGCGAGACCGATAAGCTTGACCGTGTTGATGTGATGTTCTGCGTAAAAATGAAGGAAAACGAAAATGCTCTTGCGGAAAGCTACATGAATTATTATGCAAAAGAATACGGGCTCAGCGATACCGAATATAAAGTGTCCGAGGGCTATTCTTTTACGGCAAGTATGCACACGACACATAATGACGGCACAAAAGCTCTTGGCGGCGAAGCCCTTCTCATAGTAAATATAGAGGGTGAAGGCTGGAAGATCCTCCCCATGAGTCTCAAAGATCTCACCGAATAAACGGCGAAGAAAACTGCCCCGGGGATATGCCCTGTAATATCCGAAATTGTCTGACAAGGAGTAAAATATACCATGAAAAAGAAATTATCATATCTCATCATATGCCTGACGGCGGCTCTTTCCTTTGCTTCATGCACCGATAAATCCGCTGCAGAGCCTGTACAGACCGAAACTACCACAACACAGGAGCCTGCAACAGAAGCTCCCACCACCGAAGGCCCCTCCGTATTTGACGAAAAGGCTGCGGAAATGGTCAAAAGCTATCTGAAGGCTGTCGTTGACGACGGAAGCGCACTTTCCGCTTCAAAGCTCATGTTCCCCGAAGCAATAGCCACGAAGTCCTTCCCTACAGAGGACATCGCCCGTGAAAAGCTGTTCAGCGGTATGGAAATGACCAATGGCGTAAAGATAGGCGAATTCAAAACCGACAAATGCGAACAGCTCACCGACTCCCAGCTCAGGGATGCCGAGGCATACTTTGAGAAATATGCCAATGTCATAAGCGGACTTCCCAAGCTTGATTACACCGTAGTTAACGGACGCGAGATATCCGTGACCGCCGAGCTCAAAGACAGCAGCGGCGACACACAGGATTACTCATGCACCTATGTGGTAGTTGACATGGGCGACGAGGGCTGCAAGGTAATAACCACCACTGCAGGCAAGCTCGACGGACTTGCAGACTGACGAGGCAGTATCAATGAAAAAAGCTCTTTCATTCATCATCGTATGCGGACTGCTGACCTGCGCTGCCGTTTCCTGCGATAATTCAGCAAACGGAAGCACAATTTCAGAAGAAGCTTCACCACAGGAAGCTGCAAAGGAAGCTGTAAGGCAGTACACCGAGACCACCTACAACGGAGATGCCGATAAAAATATCGAATTATCATATCCGAAGTCAATGATAGGTCCGATGAGTGATTCAGGCACGCTGGACCCTCTCAAGGAAACTATCAAAGACATACATAAAACCATGAAGCTGAAGAAGCTGTCTGTCTCCGATGAGACCGAGCTCAGCGAGCAGGCGCTCAATGGCGCAGCCACTTATTTCGAGTCAATGTGCGGACTTCTCGGCATCGAAAATACGCAGTTCAACATCACAGCAGGCTACACCATGAAAGCCAACAGAAAAATAGTGAACAACGGAACAACCACGAAGAACACCCTTCAGTTATCCGCTGTCTTTATAGAGGACGACGGCTGGAAGGTGCTGGCAATGGACGAGAAAAAACTGGAAGGCTTTGCCGAAAGCAGCAACAGCAGTGAAAACACATCGGATACGACCGAAAAATGACATAACAACTGTTTAACAGGAGGTAATAATATGAACAAAGCAGTAATTTTAGCAGGCGGACAGGGCAAGCGCATGAAAGCGGAAATGCCCAAGCCTCTTTTCAAGGTGCTGGGAGAGCCTATGCTCCGCTGGGTAATATCAGCCTGCGAATCCGCAGACATTGCTGATATATGCGTAGTAAAGGGCTTCAAGGGCGAAATGATAGACGAGTATCTCGGCGGAAAGTATACAACAGTCCTTCAGGCTGAGCGCCTCGGCACAGGCCACGCTGTTCAGCAGTCAATCCCCTTCCTTGAGACCGACAAGAGCGGCAACACTCTCGTTTTATGCGGAGACGCACCTTTCATCGACGAGGAGACCATAAAAAGCTCTCTTGAAATGCACATTCAGCAGAACAATGCCGTTACAGTCATCACAGCAGAGCTTGAACAGCCCTTCGGCTACGGCAGGATAATCCGCACCGCAAACGGCATCAGCGGCATCGTGGAGCAGAAGGACGCAACCGAGGAGCAGAAAGCCATAAAGGAAGTAAACTCAGGTGCTTACTGGTTCAGAACAGCCGATCTCATCGAGCTTCTCGGCAAGCTTGACAACAACAATGCTCAGGGTGAATACTACCTTACGGATACTATTTCCATAGCTATTTCCGAAGGCAAGAACGCAGGCGCATACAAGTCCGACAACGCAGATATAATCAAGGGTGCAAACGACAGAAAGGATCTTCTCGAACTCAATACCTACGCACGTATGGCAGTCATCGGTAAGCACCTTGCAAACGGCGTGGAATTCACCTGCACTGACGGCGTAGTCATCGAGCGAGGAGTCACCATCGGCACAGGCACAGAGATACTCCCCAACACCATAATCCGCAAGAACACATCTATCGGTGCAAACTGCAAGATAGGCCCTAACACAGTAATTGAAAACTGCAGGATAGGCGACGACGTAAACCTCCACACCGTACAGGCATATGAGGCTGAGATCGAATCAGGCGTAAAGATAGGACCATACGTACATATCCGTCCCGACAGCGTTATCAGGTCAGGAGCCAAGATAGGCGACTTCGTTGAGATCAAGAATTCAGTTATCGGCGAAAAGACTGCAATTGCCCACCTTGCATACGTCGGCGACAGCGACATCGGAAAGCGCGTAAACATCGGCTGCCGAACTGTTACCGTAAACTACGACGGTATCGAGAAGAGCCGCTGTGTTATCGGCGACAACTGCTTCGTAGGCTGCAACACCAACCTCATCGCTCCCGTAAAGCTGGGCAAGGCAGTATACACAGCCGCAGGAACAACCGTAACACGCGATGTTCCCGACTATGCCCTTGCTATCGACAGAGGTGTTATGAAGATAAACGAGGGTTATACCCTCCGCAAGCTCAAGAGCAAGCTTGGCAAATAAACTAAAATCCCGAAAGCGTATGCTTTCGGGATTTTTCAGCTATCAGCCATGTAGGAGACGGCGTCCTCGACGTACCAATGCAGGCGGCGGCGCCTACATCACTCCGTATTTTATACGCTGGGGCTGATGTGAGCATCAGCCCCATACTCCCCGCTATTCTCTACTCACCGAAAAAGCGTGATGAACTTTGTTCACCACGCTTTTTATTATCAAAGTGACTTTATTCTTTCCGCAGAATCGCTTATCTCTGCCCACGAGTAGTCTATCATATACTCGCCGTGATAGGACTTGAACGCCTCTGTATCACCTGAAAACAGGTCGTAGAGGTCACAGTCCACCGCCTCCTTGTTTATCTGTATCTGACGGTTCTGCTTTATTATGACATTATGGAAGCCTGCCGCTTCTATGTCCTTGATAAGGTCGGAAACATACTGAGAGACCTTTTTTGAAGTTGGTCTGTCGAAGTCCTCCACCTCGAGAACATCTGCGGCTATCTCCTTGCTTGTCACAGGGTATCCGCACTGGTCGATGAGGTAGGCGAATATTTCCTTGGAAATAGTACGCGAAAACTTCAGCGGCACATCATCCTTGCCGAAAACGCGGAAATTCCCGAAAGTACGTATCTTCAGCTTGCCGCTGTCCTTTTCCTCGGTCTTGGCAGAGTATCTGAAGTTCTCGAACTCGTTCCTTATGTCCTCCTCGGTATAGGGCTTCATTATATAGCCGCTGGGACGCATCTGTATAGCGGCAAAGGCATACTCTGAATAGCTTGTCACAAAAACTATATTGCACATCGGCGAGTGTTTTTTCAGCTCGATAGCCACCTGTATTCCCGACATCTTACCGATGCGTATATCGAGGAAAGCCGCGTCAAAGGGCTCCTTGTTGTCATATTCAAGGAACTGTGAAGGTCTGCGGAAGGAGACTATCTCTGCGTCGGGACGCACCTTATGTATCGTTTCAACGAGAAGCTGTAATGCATATCTTTCGTCATCAATTGCCAGAATCTTCATTGCTTAACTCCTTTGGAATAAGAATAGTGCACTCTGTTCCCTCATCGGGAGCACTTTTTATTATAAGCTCTCCGCCGCACTCATCTGCGAGTCGCTTGCGGACATTGGAAATACCGATATGATTTTCGCCGAGCTCCTTCAGAGAATCTATCTCGAAGCCTGCTCCGTCATCCTTTATGACTATCTTGTGGCTGTCCTCTGTTTCCTCAGTGGATATCCAGACAGTACCGCATCCGCTTTCAGACCTGTTTATTCCGTGTTTTACGGCATTCTCGACTATAGGCTGGATAGTCAGCATAGGAAGCATGAAATCGTTGTCCTTTATATCGAGCTCAATATTCAGCTCGTCCTCAAATCTCAGCTTTTCCAGCGAAAGGTAGACCTTTGTGTGTTCAAGCTCCTCCTTGATGGTAACAAGGCTCTTACGGCTCATTGCCTCAAGGTTCTTTCTCAGGAACTTGGAGAAGTCGATAAGGGCATTTTTGGTCTTCTGTGTGTCCTTATCGCAGAGGTAGATTATTGACGTAAGTGAATTATACATAAAATGTGGCTGTATCTGTGAGATAGTCAGCTGACGCTTGCTTCTCTCAAGCTCAAGCTCACTGGTACGGAGCTTTATCTTCATTTCGCTCTGATAGATAGCGACGAGGTAGAAATAGTAGACTATGACGTCAAGGGCAACTATCTCATCCATAAGGTCAACAACTATGTACGCAGCCTCAAGGTAACATTCAAGAAGGGTGAGGAAAACTATGAAAATAACGGTAAACCCTCTGCTCATCTGTTTTTCCTTAAGGAAACTTATAGAATAGCGTATCAGCAGGAGCAGATACAGCATTCCCACGAAATACGGCAGCAGAAAAAACAGGTCATCGTGATACACAAGGTGCTTGTCGTAGTGGAAGATAAGCCTTGTGCCGAAGAGATTGATGAACTCTGTCAGAATGACTATTGCCTCGGGAATAAATATGATGTACTTTTTCTTTACAGGCGCCACCAGAAGCAGCAGCACATAGGCTATCATAGGGAAAAGTATATGCTCTATTGCAGACCGCAGATACATTAGCTTCATTATAATATCGCCGTCGTAATTTTCATGTGCCTCATAAGACGACTTCATGTACCAGTCCATCATAGCTGTATTCACGACTATAATTGAAAGCAGGACAACTATTACTGCGATATGCTCTGTTCCGTGAGGAGTCTCCTTACGGTTTTCAGCTATCATGATGATTATACCGATTATCATAGCAATTGAAATGAAGTTGTTATTGATGATCTCCTGGACGATATTCAATCATAGCCCCCCTGCCGTCACAAAAAATATATAAAATAATTATAACACTTCCTGCACTGTTTGTAAAGAAAAACGCGCAGTTTTTTGTGAATTTTTTCCGAACAGGTAAATTTTATTTCGCTTTTTCACGGCTAAATATCCGCGTTTTTAAGCCTTCACAAAAAATTTTCAAAAAAACATAAAAAAACCACTGTTTTTGTTGAACCATGTGGAACAGGCTGTGATACAATAATTACGGGATATGATATGTATATATCGTGATAGTAGATAAGGACACAGACGCTGCGGCTTGAAGGAACTGGGGGGAAACAGTGCCGTTCGGTCGCTGACCGTGCGAAACGCGCTGCGGTGTCTCCTTTTCTACAAAGAACACGGATCCCTGCTCTTTACGGAGCGCAGAGAGATAATCAAGAGAGAGATACAGAGGTTTTTATGTTCGTCATTGTTTTTTCCGTTTAATGTATGCGCAGCTTTCATGGCTGCGCATTTATTTTTATGCCCTGCAATTCCGATACGCAAATATTATGATTCTGTTAATTGAGATTTAAGCTGGCACAGCTTAAAAGAAAGTTCATTTTCAGGCTCTGCAAAATAATATTCTCATTATGTCAGATAGTGTCATAACTCCCCTATTCCCTTGACACTATTGTTTATAAATGATAAAATTAAGATGTAAAAACAGACAGATAAACGGCTTTAAGGAAACATAAAAACTTAAATAGAAAGGAAAAAATTACAATGAACAGAATGAAAAAGACTATGGCAGGTCTTTGTGCGCTCTGCATAAGCTTCGGCAGCTCATCCGTATTAGGCACATCGGACGGCATCAGCACAGCTTCAGCAGCGTCAAAGGACATCTCGTCAACAATGGAGTGGGATACACTCAAAATGGGCGGCGCAGGCTTTGTTTCAGGCATCGTTGCAGGACAGAAGGAAATGTACCTCCGTACCGACGTAGGCGGCGCATACAGATACGACTACGATAAGAAAAGATGGGTACAGCTCTTCGGCTTCATCAACGAGGACGACAGAGGACTCCTCAGCTGTAAGGGTATCGCTATCGATCCAAAGGACGATATGACCGCTTACTTCCTCTGCGGCTGCGCTTACTTCTCAGATGCAAAGACAGTTATCTATAAGACCACAGACGGCGGCAAGACCTTCACAGGTGTTGACGTCACAGAGCATATACAGGTACACGGCAACGGCGACGGACGTGAATGTATCGAGCCTATCGCTGTTGACCCCGACAACCCCGACACTATCTATGCAGGCGGCGATGTCACCGCAGGCAAATCCGCTCTTATCAAGTCCACTGACGGCGGTAAAACATGGAAGCCTGTAGAGGGCTATGACGATCTCGGACTTTTCACAGGCGAGCTCAAGTACCCGTCATGGACAGACCATATGGTAAGAGGCACTGAGCCCACCAAGCTTTATAATCAGCAGAACGGTATCGGCTGCGTCTATATCGAGGGCGGCATGGTCTATGTAGGAACCTCCGTTACAGGACAGGCAAATGTTCACGTTGCAAGCGTCAAGGACGACAAGTTCAAGCCTGTCGAGGCACTCCCCAATGCGAATTATCCCCTCTCTATCACAAGCGACCACAACGGAAATCTCTTCTTCACATACATCGCAGGTCTTGCATTTGCAGGAGCATCAGGCGGTGCATACAAGTACAATATCGCAAGCGGCAAGGCTGAAAAGCTCTCCGTCTCCGACAATTCCATCGGCATGATCGAAGCTGACAAAAAGGATCCAAACAAGCTGTTCGCACGTACCTGCGGCGTATTCTCGGATCAGTGGTTCGGCGACGAGTGGGTGCAGGACGATCCTTCCACTCCCGAAAACGAGGGAACTATCGCATGGGGCGACCACTTCTTCCGCTCATCTGACGGCGGTAAGACATGGGAAGATATAACTCCGGGTGCAGGTCCTACAGACTACTCAACAGGCGTTGGCGTAAAGAATTTCATTTCACGTCCTATGGATCTTGGCGGCTATGACTGGATCTACGGCAAGGCTTGCCACTGGGGAAGCAGCATAGTTATCGATCCAAGAGATCCCGAAGGCGACAGACTTCTCCTCACCTCAGGAAACGGCGTTTTTGCATGTGATAATGCATGGGACGAAAAGGGTATCCAGTTCTACTTCCAGCCCGACGGCGTCGAGGAGTGCGTAAGCCTCGATTTCTACAGCACAGCTGATGGTCTCGACCTCTCCGCTATCGGTGACTACGACGGCTTCGTACACGAGACTATGGACGGTATCCCTCAGCAGTACAAGCCTAATATGGGTTCGACCTCCGCTATCACAGTATGCCCGCAGAATACCGATGTCTGGGCAAGAACTGCAAACGGCGACGGCAACAACACAGGAAGCGGCTACTATACTCTTGACCGCGGAAAGACATGGAAGGCATTCAAGCCTGCCTGCACAGGCGGAAAGCTCTCTATCACAGAGCTTTCCAAGGGCAAGTACAGAATAATCAACTCCAGCACAAAGGGCGCAGTTTCCTATACAGACGATTTCGGCGCAACATGGAAGGACTGCAGCGGCATCAAGGCTTCAAAGACCGTTTATACCCTCGTTGATCCCGAGAACGCAAAGACAGTCTACGCTGTTGGTGCTCAGTACAACGAGTACTGGTCATCTGATATGTCCAAGAAGGAACCGACCTACGACGAGTCCCACTACTCATACTACATAAGCGAGGACTACGGCGCAACATTCACAGAAACACGTATCTGCCCGTATAACTGGGAGCTTACATGGAAATTTGAGGAAACAGGCGACCCTGCATACCTCGGCGGCGGCAAGATCGCTTTCGCAGGCGCAAATCAGGGTGTCTACATCATCTCCGACAAGGGCAAGACAGTCGAGCACCTCGAAAATGTCGAGTACGCTAAGTGTATCGGCTACGGCGCTCCCGAAAAGAAGGGAGGCGTAAATACTCTCTTCATCTACGGCAAGCCCGAAAAGGACGACAAGGAGGGCATTTACCGCTCAACAGACGCAGGCAAGACATGGGTCTGCATCAACACCGATCACCTCTACGGCGGTACAGGTAACGGCAACTACCTCGTAGGCGATATGGACGAATTCGGCAAGGTATATATGTCAACAGTAGGCTGCGGTATCGTTTACGGTCAGATCGCAGGGAGTACTCCCTCAACACCAAAAACTACCACAACAACAGCAAAAGCAACAACAACAGCAAAAACAACCGCAACTACAGCAAAAACAACAACTGCCACTTCCACAGCTCCTGGCACAACTGATAAGAATTACAAGCCTGGCGACGCAAACTGCGACGGAGGAGTTGACCTCTCAGATGCAGTAATGATAATGCAGGCTCTTGCAAATCCGAACAAGTACGGTGTAAGCGGCTCAGAGAAGAACCACATCACAGAGCAGGGCACAAAAAATGCCGATGTTACAGGAAACAACGGCATGACTACCGAGGACGCAGGTGCTATCCAGAGATACCTCCTCAAGCTTATCCCTTCGCTCCCCGAAACTAAATAAAACAGGAAACGGCTTCCATATGGAAGCCGTTTTTTTGCTCAGCTATGTGGAAATTTGTCCCTGTATACGCTTATCTCGGTAAAAACTCCTCTGCTGCTGCCGTTTATGGAAACAGCGGATATACGCTCACCATTTATACTGCCGAAGCTAACGGTGTCGCCTAAGTCCTCGCCCCTGCAGCCGCAGTATGAGCAGAAAACTCTCTCTGCGCCGCGGAAATCATACTTGTCACGATAGACAAGTGCCTGCTGAGGTGAATAGAGAAACCGCATATCCAGGTCAAAATATTTGTGACGAACTATTTTAAGCGCAGTGACATCGCTGTCGGTAAGGTCAAAGCTGCCGTAGTCGCCGTTTATGTCCGCCATATGGTAATCACTGGCAAGGCGGCTGTAAACCAGTTCAGTACCCGAAGTTATCAGCTTTTCACTGCTGAGGTCAAAGGTCCCCGGCGACGGATAAGGACTTATCATGACCGTATTTGCTCCCCTGATATAGGGATAGGTGCCGAGAAGCTTATATGCAAGGTTTGCCGCCGCGTCCCACATGGAGGTATTTGGCTTTACGTAGATATAGCTGCTGTCGTCGGAATTGTTTTCGTGAGTCACATACGGAAGGGTATAGAAGTTATCCATGAGCATATTAAATGATATGTTCATTTTCAGTCCCGGCTCTATCTGATTCTGGGTAAGCAGCGACGTGAAGCCTCTTGAACTGATAACAAGGAAGTCCTCGCCCCCTCTTTTCTCCCATTTCAGACTGTCCGCCAGTCCGTGATGGACTGTATTCCCGTCGATGATGAGAGACACCTCCGCAGCATCAGTGTATGATTCCCTTTCGGCTCTTATCCTTGCACTCAGGGAAGTATAGGGTGTATACACGTCCTTATTAAAGCTGAAGTTCAGCACATTATCCTCTGTATACTGAACGCCGCCTGCTGTTGTAACAGTTATTCTCACACTCATAGTTCATTTCTCCTTGTTACGGGCTCAGCGGTGAGCAGCACCACTGTAACGTCTGCCCAGTCGCCGCCCTTGTCATCAAAGGAATATGACAGCATACGGCAGTCCGAAAATCTCAGGTCCATGTACTCAACATTGAAAGCAGAAGCCGAATTCACCAGAGCGTTGAAGCGGTAAACTGCATTCTGCGGAAGGTCCTCAGCGCTGACCCTCCCCGAAAATACCAGCCTTGTGCTTCGTGAAGCGCTGTTTGTCAGCACAGTGCCTCCGTCGGCAGTTGACTCCTCGGTGATACTGCGGACAGCCGAAGCCTTGAAGCTCTCGCAGTAAAGAGTTGTACCGCCGATAATTACAGCCTCGGGCTTGCGCTCACTGAGAGTAGTGACCGTTCTCATGGAAGTCCCCTTTCAAACTTTGTTATGCCGCTGACGCGGAGCTTCACAGACAGCACAAGGCGCTGAATATTAGTGTCGAATTTAATGCTCATTTTGCTTAGGCTGCATGTCAGCCCTGCCATATCGAATATAACAGGAGCTATATCGGAATCATAGTATTCATAGAGCTTCACCGCAGAGCTGCTTTCGGGAGCTGTTACGGTAAGCTCTATCTCCGACTTGAACGGCAGGTACACGACATACTCCGAATAAATAGGAGCAGATAACTCAAATGCACTTATGCCCACCACCGTGAAAAAGCCCTTGCCCTTCTGTGCGAGAGCCCTTCCATCGAAGGCACTGTAAACGGGATAAACGTGCTTTTCAGCCAGTTTTTCGATAATATCGTCGATAATGTCTCTCAGCATGAGATCAGCTCCTCTCCTGCAGCAAAGCTGCTGAATGTGAAATTTTTGGACTTTAACAGGTCACTGCATATCTGAAGGTAATCCCTCAGAAGCTCTTTTGCATAGCCGTAGGCAGTGTTCTGCGACTCCTTCAGCACCTTGCCTGCATATGTGACCGCAGTCCTTTCTCTTGCGGCAAGTATCTGCTGAAGCCTGTAAAAAGCCAGCGCCGCACACAGAAATACAAGCCTTACATCGGTATCATCGGCATCGGGAAGAAGAACGCTCTCCACCTCGCTGACTGCAAGTAGTATCAGCTGATAGTATTCATCGCCGTTCTCCTCGCCTGTAAATAGCTCAAAGGCACTGACAATAGTCTGTATATCCATAGCTTTCCTCCTATCTCATTGAAAAATCAGAAGTTGACTCCCCTTCCTTTTCCGAGAAGTCCAGCTGCACCTCTGCACCGCCCTTTCCGCACTGAGCCTCAAAGGACTTGCGGAGTGCGATGAGCTGCTGAGTGTCCAGATTTGCCGCCGATACGGAAGCAATATCCGCCGCATTTCTTCCGCCGACGAAATAGGCAAGTCTGCGGATATCACGTCGGAGCTCCTCATTTGCAGCGACAATATCGGCACTCTCATGAGCCTTCACGGTATCTGCCTCGCTGTATTTCTTGGTAACACCTGCATTTACCTGCGCAGGAACGGCAACAAAGCTCCATTCATAGGCATCAGTGATGTCGTCAAGGATAGTGTGGCAGAGCTTGCCGCCGTAGCGCTTGCCCTTGACATGATTGCAGGAAACCATAGCCTTGTCATTTCCGCATACCGAGCATATACGCTTAGCCGCGGAGCACGAAATGCTCACCTCCTTCTTTATACCGCCGTCGATTTCCGCAATGAGGTCCTTGTTATTGTCGGTGCGGACCATGTATGCGCTTGCTTTAAGGTACTTATAGGGCTCTCCGTAGGCAGTTCTGCGTGTGGCGTCGGTGATAAGCTCCGCATCGAAGATACGTGCATTCTGATTAGAAGCGGCGGCATCATGGTCGAAGATGCCTGTTTTCCCGATAAAGCGCTCCTTCAGTGCTTCAAGAGCCTCATCGGAAAAGCGCTCGCAGTCGCGGTCGATGTCGTTGTCGCAGAGCACAAGGTCAAAGACGTATACCTCGTCCTCGGAGAGCTTTCTGCGTGTGAATCTGTTTATCTTATCAAGAATGATATTTTCCATGTTTTCTCCTTTCAGAAAATTAATGTAGGGACGCCCTCTCTTGCAGGGCGTCCCTCTTCCGAAAACGATTCACTGGATCGTTTTCGGAATTCACCCTTGCGGGGCGCCTTCGTATTGTTTCGCTGTTCTCTGAAAGCTGTGAACAGCGACCAGAGGCGCTGCCTCTGGACACCGCCAAAGGAACACAGTCCCTTTGGAATCCCGTTCATGGGCTCAACAAACAATTACAACGCCTGATATTTACTGAATTACTCGTTGGAATTAACAGTAAGCACCTTTACTGCGTCGGGAGTTATCTTTCTGAAGCCGCAGGTAATGGACACTGTCATCTGGTCAAGCTGACGCTCGATAAGCTTGTCTGTCTCCATAACAAGGTCGGTGCTGGTGATGAACTCCAGTGCGAAATCACGGTCTATACCGATAATGGTATCGTCATCGGCAGCAGATGTCTTGATAAGCTCAGAGCCGAATGGGAGAACGAGCTTGCCCTCCGCATTTGCATTGCAGTCCTTGAGCTGCTCCATAGCAGCTATCTTGGAAGCAAGCTCGGGTGATGTGATGACAGTTGTCATGTCAAAGCAGTCGAACTCGCCGTAAAGTGCAGCAAGATCGTTATATGTGAGAGCTGATGTAGTGATAGGTGTTACGCCGTCAACGAGAACGTCCACAGCCTCCTTGATAACGGTGACTGCAAGTCTCACACCGACGCTTCTGAGCATAACGCCGAAAACGTCAAGTCTCTGCTGGCGGACAGCCTCATAGGAAGCGCTGATAAGTCTGCCGAACTTTGAGAGCACAGTTGGTTCAGAGCCCTCTCTCACTGTAGCCTCGGGAAGCTTCGTACCCTCTGCGGCAGGCTCATAAGCGGCAGTGGCGTCGTCCATGACACAGCCAAGATACTGACTGCTTGCGCATACTGTCTTTGCCGCGCATACAGAGCGGAGCACTGTCTCGTCAAAGCCCTTTCTGATGCATCTTGTAACGAATTCAGGAAAGAGAACAGCTGTTTCCGTTGTGGAGAAGAACTTCTCAACACGGTCACAGTCCTGACCGTTTATCCTGATATTAAAGCGCTTGAGCTGTCTCTCGAAGGCGTCCAGCTTTTCGAGAGGTGTGCCTGCGTATGCAGATGTGGGGTCGAGCTCCTCAAGAGCTGCTGTGAATGACTTTCCGCTGAGATTGTAAAGTCCCTTTTCAAGCTTGATATCGTTATACATATTTGTACCTCCGTATTAAACATTTTTTTCGAGGCGCATTTCTATCTCACGCGCCTGTGCGTTTTTCAGCCTTGCCTCTGCAAGGGCTGTTTCGTCCTGTAAATTGATGTTCTCCCACTCAACAGAGCAGGTCGCCTGCGCTCCTATAGAAGCGAGGTATGCATTTCCCACATCTTGTATAACAGGTGTGAGAAGTCTGCGGTAATACTCCAGCTCAGAGGTTAGTATATCAGCCTGCTGAGAGGACATACGCTCCGTGGAGCTCCATGATAGCCCCAGCAGAAACGGCGGTATGGAGAGCTTTGCGATGAGCTGCTCA
This sequence comes from Ruminococcus flavefaciens, assembly GCA_004554385.1. Classification (GTDB taxonomy): domain Bacteria; phylum Bacillota; class Clostridia; order Oscillospirales; family Ruminococcaceae; genus Ruminococcus; species Ruminococcus flavefaciens_T. The sequence goes on along the minus strand of SFMO01000081.1, from coordinate 20,356 downwards.
AGTATCTGCCTTACGGGCACATTGGTATCAAAGAGCTTGTTTTCAGCTCCGATGACCTTAATATCAACGTCTCCCACCGCTACAAAGTCCTTTACCTGACCGTATTTTACCGAGTTCATGCCGTCAGCCCACTCTCGCGCTATCTGCTGTGCCCTCTCCCGTGAATACATTACGTCTCCTGCCTCTCCTGTGGGCTTGTATGTCACTGCGTAGCGGACATTTCCTGCGCGGTCAAAGTTCTGACCGATACAATCGTATATCCTCATAAGGATGCCGCTGAGTGACGGAAGACCTCTCAGGAGAGAGTGACCGCCTGTGAGAGAAGAGTAGAGTATGCGCTCGGGATGTGCTATTTTACGAGAGCTGCCGTCACTTTCCGTGATGGTGTAGCTCCTGATGAATGGATCGGCTCCGGAAGCAATGCGGATACGGGAAATATCCCCGTTCCACAGACCTGCAATGCGCTGCTGCTCCGTATCCGTGACTATCTCACCCACAGCGCTGCCGTAGGTAAGCAGGCTGTCGAGGAAATTATCCGCAAAGCAGCCCACGGAACGCCCTGTAAGTCCGACAGGAACGCTGCTGAGAAAGCTGTCGAGCTCCTGCTGATATTCCTCGTCGCTGCATACAACGTGAAAGCCTCCTGTGAGCCTGATAATCTTCATTATGGCAGCGTCGATAATGGGAACTGCACAGCGAAGCCTGTCGTAAAGCTCCTTTTCAAAGGGCTGAACAGCCGCAGGCAGTTCAAAACTGCCGCTGCCGCAGCGCTGCATGCCAACAAGCCCGGGATCAGCCTTGGGAGCCCTTTTCTTCTTGAAAAGCTTCATGTTACCTCCTTGATAGTTTCTGAACGGCGGCTGTCTGTTTATCGGGCTACGGAAAGAGCTATGAGCTCATCTCCGCACTGTGAGCCGGCTATATCCGCCACGAAATAGCGCATATCGTCCATTGCGTGATCGTTTTCCTTAATGGGGATGTCCGCTCCAGCCTTTTCGTTCCAGCTGTAAAGCGTGAATTCTCGCAGGATATCTTTACATGATGCGTGGAAGCGGAGTTTTCCCTGCTTAAGTGCCGAGCTCACCTGTCTTATGCCCGATACAACGTCGTTATCCGCTTTTACAACGCGGAATCTGCCGTGACGGCGTATGCACTCGATGAAGCTTGCCGCAGAGGGATCGACTATCACCTTTTCGATTCTCAGATCCCCTGCAAGCTCCTCAAGAGCGGCATAGTGCTCTTCGTCTGTGCGGCATACTCCCTCTCTTTTCGAGGAGTAGTAATACTCTCTCAGTCTGTACCAGACTCCGCAGTGAAGTCCCCACAAGCCGAAGGAAGCAGGATTGACCGTGCCGTAATCGCAGGAGATGATGTATCTTTCACATTCTACATCACCGCTGAAAACGTGCTGTTTTTCGCTGAACATCGGGTATACCACACCCTGTGAGGCTGTCCATTTTCCAAGCACGAAGCGGTCATAGAATGTCCCGGAATACATGCGTCTGTAGCGCTCACGGACCTTTTCCGAAAGAGAAGGATTGTCGTCCATAGTGAAATGGAGATACAACGCATTCTTCTCGCGCCGCTTCTTTATCCACTCATTGTAGAACCAGTGAGAGGGATTGTCGGGATTGCAGTTGAACCACATCTTTGAGCCGCTGACAGAGCATCTCGCAAGAGCCTGCTCCACAAAGGAGCGAGGCATGAGCGCCACCTCGTCAAAGAATACTCCCGAAAGAGTCATTCCCTGTATCAGTGCCGCAGAGCTTTCGTCCCTGCCGCCGAAGAGGTACACTCTGTTTGTCCTGCCGAGGAAGGTCATATCGAAGTAATTGCCGCTTACCCTCTCACGGATAGTGAAGCCGTATTCCTCAAGGAGAGGAAGCATAGGCGTTATCACATTCCTTCTCAGGGAGGTTATGGTCTTGCCGCACATGGCAAAGGCACCGCCGCTGAAGCTCTCAGCTGCCCAGAATACAAATCCCAGTGACATTGAAAGGGTTTTTCCGCTTCGCACAGCTCCATCGCATATTATTGCGTCCAGGGCTTTATAGCTCTGCATATTCCACCATTTCATGGCGAGTCGCTGTTTAGGTGAGAATTCAGTTATTGTCAAGGCTCTCACCCTCCTCGTCAGCGGTCAGGGCTTTGATAAGGCTCTCCGCCTTTGTACGATCACTGAAAGCATTTTCGAGCTCGAAAAGCTTTTCCAGCGCCTTCATTCTGTCGAAAAGCTTCACCTCGACTCCGCCGCCCTTTACCCTTTTTATCTCTGAGACATTGAAAAGGTCCAGCCTGCCTATCACCTCCGCAGGGGGAAGCTCGTCGGCGAACACCAGATAGACAGCATCGGCGCAGCTGCCGAAGGCAAGCCTTTTCAGACCTGCCGCTACACTGCTGCTGTCGCTGAGTATATCCCTAAGCTGTGCTATACGCTGTCGGCACTCCTCAGTTTTCAGCAGCCCGACTCCCTCAGAGAGAGCATTCTCCCGCGGAAAGCCTGCCCGTACCGCCGCCTCCTCAACACTGCCCAGCAAAACGTAATTGCAGCAGAATGAATCGAGCTTTGTTTTCAGGTTTCTGTTCAAAAAATATGACCTCCTTTCGGACACTTGCGAACCACCGTTCATATAAGCGCCGTAAAGAGGTCTTTTTCAACGCAAACACGTTGAATTTCAGAAAAAAATTTTTTCACTTTGTATGAATACACAAAAAGGCAGCTGACAAATCAGCTGCCTTTATCTGTTTTGTATAGATGTTCAGAATCAACTTCCGTGCACATCACATAAAAAGTCCGACAATGAATGCCGCTGCTGAAGCCGCAAGAGCTACCACAATGAGAGGCATCTCCAAAAATGCCAGTACAAGTGCTATTGCAGTACCTGCCACAGCCGTCCATATATTGTGGGTGGTGTAGAATATTGCAGGTATAGTCATTGCGCTGAGTACCGCATATGGTATGTAGTACAGGAAACTCCTGAAAAACTGTGACTTTATCTTTCTGCGGAAAAATGCAAAGGGAAGCATACGTATGAGGTAGGTTACGCCTGCCATTACCGCTATGTATATCGCTATGCTCATGCAGCCGCCTCCTCTTCTTCCTTTACAGGGAAAATCAGTGCCGCAAGAAGTGCGGACGCAACTGCAGAGATTATCATTGCAAAGCCCTCACTGAGTGCAGGCACTGCAAATCTGAAAATAACGCTGAGCGCCGCCGCTATGACTGCCGCAAACAGCACTCCGTGCTGTTTCTTTGCAGGCGGTATCACTATGGCTATGAACATTCCGTAGAGGACTATCTCCATAGCTGTGCTGACTGCCGCAGGAAGAAGCTCTCCTGCCGCCGCTCCCAAGGCTGTACCTGTTACCCAGCCCACTGCGGATATGAATATCATTCCGTACATATACGCAGGGGTGAGAGCCTCCTTCTGTGCCGAGCAGACGGCGAATATCTCGTCTGTTATGCCGTATGAAGCCAGAAATCTGTGGGGAGTAGTGAAGCTCTTGTCCAGCTTCTGTGAAAGTGACAATGCCATAAGTGAGTATCTTATATTTATGGTGAGCTGTAAAAGCACCATCTCAATGATAGTGCCCCCTGCCGCAATAACGTCAAGTCCCGCCTTCTGTCCTGCTGATGTAAGATTTGTGGCGGATATAAGTGCCGCCTGAAATACGGAAAGTCCTGCTTTGACCGCTAATATGCCAAAACCAAAGGATACCGATAAGTATCCGAGACATATCGGTATCCCATGTGACATTCCGCGCAAAAAATTTTTTTTCAATTCCTGTTCACCGTTTATTCTACGAATTTTGCCTTTATAATAGTATAATCATATGGAAGCACAGTTATTGCGTCGTCCATGAATTCGCCGTAGAATGGCTGTATATCAGTAAAGCGCGAAAGGATCTCACTCATGTGCTCAAGCTTTACAACATCGCCGCTTCTGTTGACGAATATGATGTAATCCTGCTTGCGTCCCTGTCGTGTAAAGCCTATAAGACGGCTGTCGTGAGTTTCCTTCTCGTTGATGACGAAGTATATCCTGCCGTCTATCATATTTGGTATGGACTTTCTCACACGGCTGAGCTCGGAAACATACTCGATAAGCTCGGTATCCTCCTTGCCCCATGGGAAACAGCGGCGGTTGAATGGGTCCTTATAGCCCTGAAGTCCTGCTTCATCACCGTAGTATATGCTCGGTATACCCGGAAGGAAGAACATCAGCGCCATTGCCGCCTTGAGAAGCTCCTTTCCGTGGGCATACTGCTCGGGAGAAAGGTATCTCTCTGCCATCCAGTCCTTGCTCTTGCCCTCGCAGTCATCACCGCCAAGACGGTTGATGGCTCTTTCGATGTCGTGGGTAGAAACAAAGTTCATAAGTACATCTATAGTCGGCTTGGGATAGTTTTCAACTATGGTCATAACAGAGTTGATAAAGTCGATAGGCTTGCCGCCCTTGATGAAGTTCATTATGGCTTCACGGAAGGGATAGTTCATTACGGAGTCGAGCTCGTCACCGAGAAGGTAGCGGCGCTTTACACCGTAGCTCTCTTTGTTTGTAGCGTCCTCCCAGACCTCGCCTATGATCACCTTGTCCTTGTCAAAGCCCTTTACGCATTTCCTGAGGTTTATGAGGAACTGCTCGGGAAGTTCGTCGGCAACATCAAGACGGTAGCCTGCCGCGCCCTTGTCGAGCCAGTAGCGGAGCACACCCTCATCGCCGCAGATGAACTCGGTGTAATCCTCGTTGTTCTCGTTTACGTTGGGGAGGGTATCTATTCCCCACCATGCCTCATAGACATTCGGGTAATCGATGAAGCTGTACCAGTCGTAGTACTTGCTGTCCTTAGACTGGAACGCACCCAGCTCGTCCTTATAGCGTCCGAACTTGTTGAAGTAAACGCTGTCAGCGCCTGTATGTGAGAATACGCCGTCGAGTATTATGGAAATATCGTACTTTTCAGCTTCTGCGCAGAGTTCCTCAAACTCATCGTTAGTGCCGAGGAGAGGGTCTGCCTTCATGTAGTTAGCAGTATTGTATCGATGATTCTCGTGGGATTCAAATATAGGGTTCAGATAGATACAGGTAACGCCGAGGCTCTTAAGGTAAGGTAGCTTTGACTGTATGCCTGCAAAATCTCCGCCGAAGTAGTCATTGTTCCATACATGACCGTTCTCGTCAGGCTTGTAAAGAGGGGTTCCGCCCCAGTCATCACGGAGTATGCGTCCCTCGGGGATATTCTCCTTTGGCTTTCCGCTGTTACAGAAGCGGTCGGGAAATATCTGATACATTACTCCGCCCTTGAGAAAATCGGGAGTCTCGTAATCGCTCCTGTATACAGTCAGCTGGAACATATCGCCGTGGTCAAGTCCGCCCTCATGGACGTTTATCTTCTTGATATAGTGACGGATACCGCCCTCTGTATAGGAAAAATAGTAGTAATGAACGTCGGTATATCTTGCGTCGTAGGAAGCTGTATATGCAAAGCAGTCCTCTTCCTCAGCCACCTCATTCATGCTGATGAAACGCTCCTTGAAGCCTGTTCTGAACAGTACAAGCACAGGAGAAAAGTCAGGTATTACGTGCTTTGGAAGTCTTATGGTGAAACGGCAGGTCTCAAACTGCCTTACCGCTCCGAATACTGATTTATATCCCAGATTCCATGTATCATAGATAGGTCTCATATTGAAAACACTCCGTTAATCATCGTTAAAAAGGGGACGAATAAGCCAACGTCCCCTTATCGTTTTTTATCAAAGATTCCAGATATTGTGAGCGTACTCTGTTACAGCACGGTCAGCAGAGAAGATACCTGCGCCTGCGATATTGTTCAGAGACATCTTAGCCCACTTCATTTTGTCGTTGTAGCACTCGGTGATATACTGCTGTGCCTTCTTGTAGCTGTCGAAGTCTGCAAGCACCATATAAGGATCTCTGTCCTTGAGTGAATTTGCAACATCGTTGAAGGTACAGCCGTTTATGCCGTGGTACATACGGTCAATTGCCTCGCGTATGCGGGCATCATTGTTGTAGTATTCGCAAGGATTGTAGCCTCTTCCGCGGAGCTCATTGACCTCGGGAGTTGTCATGCCGAAGATAACGATATTATCGTCGCCGCAGGCTTCCTTGATCTCGATATTTGCTCCGTCAAGAGTACCCAGTGTGACTGCGCCGTTGAGCATGAGCTTCATATTTCCTGTACCTGAAGCCTCTGTTCCTGCAAGGGAGATCTGCTCGGAAACATCGGAGGCAGGCATGAGGTGCTCTGAGAGAGTTACACAGTAGTTCTCAAGGAACACTACAGAGAGCTTCTGGCTGATCTTGGGGTTCTTTCTTATCTCCTCGGAGATAGCCCATATCATCTTGATTATCTGCTTTGCAAGGTAGTAGCCCGGAGCTGCCTTAGCTGCAAAGATATAGGTCTTTGGTGTGAAGGGCGCATCGGGATCGTTGAGCAGATATGCATAATCCGAAAGGATATTCATTACGTTGAGGTGCTGTCTCTTGTACTCATGCAGACGCTTTACCTGTACATCGAAGATACTGTCGGTATTGAGGATAATGCCTGATTCGTTTCTGACATACTTGGCGAAGGCTTCCTTGTTTTCCTTCTTGACGTCCATGAGCTTTGTGAGGACAGTCTTGTCGTCCTGGAACTTTCTGAAGTTTTCAAGCTCTGCGCCGTCCTTGATGAACTTAGGACCGATCGTCTCGGTAAGGAGCTCTGTAAGGGCAGGGTTTGACTGATACAGCCACCTTCTGTATGCGATACCGTTTGTGACGTTCTTGAACTTCTCGGGAGTATTCTCGTACTCGTCATGGAATACTGACTGCTTGATTATCTCCGAGTGGAGCTTTGATACGCCGTTTACGCTGTGTGAAGCCGCAACGCAGAGTGTAGCCATGTGTATCTGATTGTCCTTGATAATGGACATACGTGTAGTTTTTGCACTGTCGCCGCCGTTTCTCTCCATAAGGGACTGGCAGTAACGGTTATTTATCTCAACTATAAGGGAGAAGATTCTCGGGATAACGGTCTTGACGAGGTTAACGTCCCATTTCTCCAGAGCCTCTGCCATTACAGTGTGATTGGTGTAGGCAAATGTTCTTGTAACGATATCCCATGATTTCTCCCAGCTGTAGCCGCAGTCGTCAAGTAGTATTCTCATAAGTTCCGGTATAGCCAGTGTGGGATGGGTATCGTTGATGTGGATAGCTACCTTGTCGGCAAGGTTCTCAAGAGTACCGTAAACATTCATATGTGTGTTTACGATATCGCCGACAGAAGCCGCACAGAGGAAGTACTGCTGGCGAAGACGAAGGCTCTTGCCCTCAAGGTGGTTATCGTTAGGATAGAGCACCTTTGAGATAGCATTTGCTATAGAGTTCTGTGCAAGAGCAGCCTCATAGTTGCCCTTGTTGAACATTTCCATATTGAAGTTCGGAGCCTTTGCAGACCACAGACGAAGCACTGATACTCCATCAGAGCCATAGCCCGAAACATAAAGGTCATAAGGTGTAGCAACTACTGTATTGTAGTTTACATGTGAGATATAGTGATACTGATTGTCCCAGTATTCATTGAGATCGCCCTCAAAGTGGACATCTATTGAAAGCTCCGGCTTCGGAACGAGCCATACTGAACCGCCGGGAAGCCAGTTGTCGGGAAGCTCTGTTTGCCAGCCGTCCTCCAGCTTCTGCTGGAAAATGCCGTACTCATAGCAGATAGAATGTCCCATTGCGGGAAAGCCTGTTGTTGCAAGGCCGTCGAGATAGCAGGCTGCAAGTCTGCCGAGACCGCCGTTTCCGAGACCTGCATCGGGCTCATTCTCATAGATCTTGTCAAGATTTATGTCGTAATGCTTGAGCATTTCCTTTATGCCGTCAGCAAGCTCGAGGTTATATATGCTGGTTTTCAGTGAACGTCCCATGAGGAACTCCATTGAAAGGTAGTATACCTGTTTGCCGCCTACAGAGTTGGTATGATTGATGAAGCTCTGCCTCTTCGCACCGAGTATCTCAACTATTATCGAAGAGAGAACATGGTAAACCTGCTTGTCGGAAGCCTCCTCTGGAGAAACGCTGTATAAGAGCTGAAGCTTTCTGGGAAACTCTTCCTTGATCCTGTCCATAAGAGGGTTTGCTTTTTTTGTAGCCATATCTTATCTCCATTCTGCCGCTAAGCGATGTTATTACTGCTTGTATAATATCCCCATACATCTACCAGCACTTATGATAATGCGGACCTATATCATTCTACAAGCCGTATACATTTTAATTATACTATGATTTATATGATATTTCAAGTGGTTATTTCAACAAATATTTGTCCACTGATTTTATATATTGCAGTTTTTCGCCAAACAAAACCTTGTTTATCCCTTCTGTATTCATTTATTTCATTGTGCATTCCGCCCGAAGGTCAGGAGTATACAGCGATATTTTGTTGATAGTGTACATAAAATTGCAGTTCTGAAAAATTTTCTATATTTTTAAAATATAAAACTTAGAAAATGTTTGAAATTTGTATTCTTATGTGGTATAATAGAAAAAGCAGTTTTTAAAAGACAGACTGCACCGCAAAAAAATACAGAAAAAAGACAACAAAAAGATTAAAAAAAGGTGATGTATTATGGAAAAGAAAAAACGCTTCTCGGTACTTAAATTCGTCCTTATCATACTCTGTATTCTTCTGATCGTTATTTCGATCATTGTAAATATAGGATTTTCGGGCGGCAAAACTCCCAAGCTCTTCGGCAGATACTTCTACATCGTGAAGGAATCCGACAACATGGGCGACAATGTCACAAAGGGCGCCTGCCTCATATCTCCCGACGCAAAAGATACTACCATTGCAAAGGGCGACATAGTCCTCTGTTATCCTGCAAACGATCCGGATACACTCAAGGTGCTCAGCGTATACGACGTTGTCAACGCTGAGGACGGCTCAGTCAAGTATATAACCGCTGACGCTACAAATGTTGGCAGCGAGGATTCCATCTCAAAGGAAAGCATAGCCGCTATCTGTACAGGTCACACCGAAAGTGCAGAGCTCGGTGCTCTCATCAGATTCGCTGCAAGCATCAAGGGCATCATTTGCCTGCTCGTTCTCCCATGTATACTTCTGGTCATCTTCCTCATCGCAAAGCTTGCTTCGGGCAAGGGTGAGGACGACTTCGATGATGAGTTCGACTTCTACGAATACGATGAGAAGGAAAAGCAAAGAGCTATCTCTGAGAACAAGAAGAATCTCCACGATAAGTCCGCTAATCCTCTCTTTGAACCATCTCAGGAGATACAGCCAAGCAATGAGCTTGAGCGCAAGAAGATGTCCATTGCCGAGAACTTCAGCCAGAAAAAGGTCAACCCTGACTCTCCTTACCAGAAGGAAAGAGAGCGTACCATGCAGTTCAAGGCTCAGAGAAGTGCTGAAAGCACATTTGCTGCAAAGAATGTAGGCGGCTCTTCATCTACAGCTCCTACAGCAGACGCTCTCAGAGAAGAAATGCTCCGCAAGACCGCAGAGGCTGAGCGCACAGGCACTTTCAATATCAAGAACACAAGCGTTCCTCAGCAGCCTGCTGCAGAGCCTGTAAGCGACAATACAGGAATTCTTTCAAAGAGCCAGCTTGCAGAGATGTCAAGAAACGACGTTCCTAAGACTACTCCGCTGAGAAGTCAGTCCGCTCCTTCAACAGCAGCTCCAAAGCCTGCAAAGAAGAGCAGTACTCCTGATATCTCAGATATCATCAGCAAGAGCGAGCAGGAAGAAAAGAAGAAGTCTCCTTCAAATATGTCGGTAGACGACCTCATCAAGATGATAGAGGCTGAAAAGAACAAGCTTTAATAAAAATAAGGCAGACGAGGGAAGCCCCCTCTGGCATATCGCAGGTAACATTTACGAGACTTCGATCTCAGGCTCGGTGACCATATTCTATTTTAAAAACTAAAGGCAGACCATTTGGTCTGCCTTTAGTTTTGCGCAAATCCATGCGGCATATTCAGTTTTTTGGAAAATATCCGTTTATGGCTTTATGAGCAGAAAACAGGCACCGATAACCGATATTGCCGTTGGAAGTATCACAAAGAACAAAGCCTTGAGCACAATGCTTTCTGTGCTTTCATCAACCGAAGCCGGATCATATATCTCCTTTGGTTTGTCGGGATTTACCAGTATTTCGTAGTTATCTCCGACTATACGATGCTCAGGTGTTTTATAGGCTGTAGAGGTGTAAGTCTCATCATTATACTCATATTCATAGGTAGGAACGTATTTATATGTGGTCCTGCCGTTTATAGTAGTGGAAATAGTGGATATATCAACACATTTCGCGGTTACGAGCTCAGTACAGATATTTTTTGTATGGTACTTCGTCCTTATTGATCCGAATAACATGTAAATACCGGCAGCAGTGAATAACAGCGGAAAGCATACCCCCAGTATCCTTAATATTTTCTCTCTCTGTTCTCCCTCGCTGTTATGTATCACAAAAGACACGATACAGCCGCCCGCTCCTATAATAAGCGGAACAAATATTGCCTTCTGTATCCTGCTCTTTGTGATAAGGTCGGAAATCAAGCCAAACAGTCCGAAAACCGCAAAAAGCTGGAAGAAAAGCACCACTATGAGCCACTCTTTTTCCTCTCTTTCGCTGTTGGCTATAACTATCATCAGTATTATCGAAACAAAAAACCATATGAGCAGAATAACGCTCATTACCTTTATAAATACAGCTGCTACCCCTTTTTCGCCGCTGTTCTCGGAATCATTGCTGTAATAGCCGTTCTCGTCATAGTTCATATTGTCATTTTCATATTTTTTCATAAAAATCCCCCTTTTCTGCAAATTATACCACAAGAAAAGGGGGATGTCAATTATTTTTCTTTTTTGGGGAATAGAATCATCACAACAGGCGTGAGTATGCCTGCGATCACCCATATGAGCCATGTAAGGTCCCATCTGTTGGTGAGGAAGCTGACTGCAATAAACAGGGCTGTGACTACACACCAATAGATAATAAAAGCAGGGTTAGGTTTGTGGCTGCGCGACTTTTTCTCGCGGGTGAAGCCGTCTTCCTCAAGGAGCTTCTTATAGCCGTCCATGATTATGCACGAACGGGTAATAACAGCAACTCCCACAGCCACAAAGACAAACAGCAGTGTGGGTTCAAGCGCCTCGGTATACTTGTTCTCGCCGGAAATAGTCTCGATAATAATAGTCGGGACTACAGCAAGTATGAACAGGATAACACCTATAACTATGCTCATGGTGTATTTAGGCTCATGCTTCGACTTCTTTTCAGTTACCATGCCTGAAATACCGTACTCTGTGTCTATCCCCTCTTTTTCAAGGTATTCATAGCGCTTCATCCTCTGTGACGAGATGATAAACAGCGTTACAGCTGCTGCTACTATCAAAAACATCAACGGCACTCCTATGGCGTCGCCCAAAGATGTAAGATTATCAAGTACTATCAGAGGAGTAAGGCAGATTATGCAAAGGAAGACTCCCGCGGAAATGAGTAACGAGTGCCTTTCGTTAGCTTCAAGGAAACTGTTCGCCTCCTCCATTGAGACCTTTCGGAGAGGCGGCTCGGTCTCGGCATTTTCCTGCACGGGAGCAGCGCCTGCGTTAAGCTCCTCGGTATCCTTTAATAATGTATCGGTGCTGACGCCGAATATCTCTGCAAGCTGTAATACACGGTTAAGGTCGGGAGTGGACTGTGCGCCCTCCCATTTGGATACGGACTGGCGGCTGACTCCAAGCTTTTCGGCAAGCTCCTCCTGTGACATACCCTGTCTTTTTCTTAATTCGATTATCTTGTCTGCAAGTATCATATATATTCCCTCCATATGTTTTTGCCGTGGGGAATGTCCCTCGGTCTATGGTCTTATTCTATCATTTCGGGCGGTTACACACAAGCAAGCCGCCTTTACAATTTGTCGCATGGTGGTTGCAAATGCCTGTTTTTCGCGCAACCCGCAATTCTCTCACAAAAAAATCGCACAAGTATTGATTTTTTCGTTTTTTTATGCTATAATCAAATTACAATATTTTACGAAAGAAGGTATCCCCCTATGGAGATCAAAAAAGCAGTAGAAGCAGTTGAGAAGAAAACAGGCATCGACCTTCCGGACGAGAAGATCGAAAAGCTTGCTTCAAAAGAAAACATCGAAAAGGCTAAGGACATGATCAGCAAGGTTGCTACCAAGGAAAACATCGCAAAGGTCAAGGATAAGGTTGAGGATATCGTTGACAAGATCAAGAAGTGATCGCAAAGGGGCGTTCCTGTTAAGGGAATGTCCCTTTTCCAGATATTAAAAGCTGCGTTTTTTTCTCGGTAAATCAAGACAGAACCTAAACATATGTAGGGGACGCCTCCCTCGGCGTCCCATTGTAGGGGCTGGCGTCCTCGACAGCCCTTTAGGAGACGCCCTCTCTTGCAGGGCGTCTCCTCTAAAAAAACAGTCCACTGGACTGTTTTTTTATTCACCTCTTGCGGAGCGCTTTGTAACTGCGGGGCTTTGCCCCACACCCCACCAGAGGCGCTGCCTCTGGACTCCGCCAAAGGAAAACAGTCCCTTTGGAATCCCTTTCATAGGTTCAGCAAGTTACAGCGGTTTTCTCTCGAACATCAGCACGGGATAGCCCTCATAGTAGGGCTTCACTATCTCGGGGTGCTCGTCTGCGTAGGCGAATATCACGTCCGCAAGTCCCTCCTTCAGCAGTCCCACAAGCTGTGACAGCGGTCTGTGATAGAGTTCCTCGCATATGGACGCGAAGGTTATGGCGCGTCTGCCGCCAACTTCCATTATTCGGTATGGCCATATGCGGCAGTCAAAGGGCTTTTCATCTCCCAGCATACAGCCGTTTTCCGTAAGGGCAGGACATGAGAAAAGCTCATCGCCCTTAAGCTCGCCTACTCTGAATATATAGCCGCCGTCCTTTGTGACAAACTGCACATCGGGACGGGCGGCTTTTATTTTTTCGCAGAGCTCCGCAGTAAATACGGGAGTCTCCCACACGTCATAGCGGTCAAATATGCAGCAAAGCCGACATTTCGCGCAGGCTTCTCCGCTGAGAATCTTTTTAAGCATAGTTTTCACCTTCTCGTTATTGTTAATTAATTATAACATAAAAGCCTCGGAATAGCAAGCTGCGCGGCATAAAATTTCCTGTTCTGCAATACTATTACGCGAAAAAGACGGCACGGGCTCCGCGCTTATAGCATAAATCGACGAAAATAGCAAGAAAAAAGGACGGAAAAACCGTCCTTTGCTGTTATATTCGCTTTTTCAGTCCCGATTTGTCAAGCGCTGCACCTGCCGCAATGAACAGTACCGAGCTTGCAAAGACCTGCACCACGTAAAATGGCGTCTGGCTGAATGCGGCTATAACCGCCGCCTTATTGAAGCCTCCCGCCATAAAGACTCCCTCATAAATACTGTAGCCCACTATGCATACAGCAAGCGACGGGATAATTCCGAGTATATTGCGGAGATTCAGTATCTTGTCACGCTTGCTCGTGAAAAACAGAGCTGTTACTGCTTTTACGACGATAGTTGCAGGTATCCACACAGGAAAGCCCGTAAGTCCGTCCGCAAGAGCTCCGCCTATCATGCCTGCCGCAACCGCATATGGCGCTGGCAGCAAACAAGCCGCAAGGTAAATAAATCCGTCACCTGCGTGGGTGTAGCCTGCTCCCGTAGGTACGTGGATATATGCTGTGAATATGAAAATAAGCGCTGAAAACAGTCCTGTCAGCACTATACGTCTGATTTTTGTATCCTGGGCTGTCCGAGTCATAATTATCCGCTCCTTTATCTACTAATTACCTATGTTTTAGGATTGAGATTATTATATCATCTGAACAAGCAATTTTCAAGCGGTATCATGCACAATCTTTGTGAGTGTCAACTGATTTTTTGTGGTACGGTTGACGTATAGTTCGGAGCTATATTTGGTTATAGTCCGATATTGACATATTTTATGTTTCATGCTATAATAATCAAAAATTTATTAAGGAGATACAACAATGTACTGTAAAAACTGTGGAAGCAAAATGGACGATATTGCAGTTATATGCGTCAAATGCGGAGCGCCAAAGGGACAGGGCTTCAAATACTGCATGGAATGTGGAAATGAAGTGTCACCTCTGAAGGACACCTGCGACAACTGCGGATGCTCCATAGTATACAACGCTTTACAGCCTGCGTCTTCAAATGACAATGCACTCTCTATTATCGGACTGGTTCTTGGAATAGCTTCACTTATATTATTGTTTGTCATACCCCTTTTAGGACTTGCCTGCGGCATTGCAGCTATAATCATAGGAAAGATCGCCTCTGAAAAGCGCTATGGTGATTCTTTTGCAAAGGCAGCGGTAATTCTCGGTATCGCTTCTATTGTCGTATTTCTTCTGCGCCTGGTCGCAGCTTTCGCATTCTTATCTATACTCTCTGATCTTTTATGATAATAAATCGCAGGAAAACATCAGGCAATTCATACATATAAAAAGGCGGACATCAAGTCCGCCTTTTTAGTTATTAGTGGATAGTGATTAGAATGGGCGAATAGTATTTATATTTACAATGTGGTATTGAGTATTACCAAATCATATAATACTATTTTGAATAGCAAAAATGTTGCTTTTTGTCAATAGTTTTGCTTATTTGTTCCTGTTTTACGTTGCATTTGTTGACATTTTGACAACATTCAGCCTAAATATAATGATATTTTATTACATATTGACAGCAAGCAGTGCTTGTGATATAATTTGATTCATAGAAAGGGTGTGTTTTTTATGGCAACAGTAGTAACAAGAATAAAACAGATAAAACAACCTTATGGCGGCTATGTTCCATTAAAAATGTTTGAAGAATTAAAACTTGGCGGCGAAATAATACCTAACAATGAAGAAAATATCAACGTTATGATTGTTGGACTTGTTGTAGATTACCTAACGAGATTTAACATTAGCAACGACGCCGAAAACTCATTTAATATTTCATTAAGGGGCGCAATGGCAAAAGATCATTGGACTAAAAGCGGAGATAAATGGATTAAAATTGCTCGAAAAAATCTGAAAAATGTTTGTGGATTAGATGATGATTCGATAATAAACGCGATTAAACTTGCAGAATTTGATGATTGGTATAGAAATCCGCGCGTCGCACAAATGGCAAACGAACAAAAAAGCGAAGCGTCTTTACAAACTATTGAACATATTAGAAATCTCGTCAAGCGTGGAATAGATTTTTTTGCAGAATATGGACCAATAACAAAATATGAATTTAATTTCAACCCTCAAAATTATGAAGATACTTTTGAAGATTTCCTAAGTTTTCTCAAAACAAAAGTAAAAGGCGGATATACAAGCACTGTTTCTAAGGGAGATGGTGATTATCTCACCAAAGATACTTTATGGGATTTAAAGGTTTCAAAAAACAAACCAACCACTGACCATACACTGCAAGTATTAATGTACTGGATAATGGGACAACATTCAGGACAAGAAATATTCAAAAATATAAGCAAAATTGGCATTTTCAACCCACGGCTCAACACTGCATACCAACTTGAAGTTTCAAAAATTCCAAAAGAAACAATTGAAGCTGTCGAAAAAGATGTTATATGTTATTAATTACCGTATTTAAGGGCGCACGCTGTGCGCCCCTACTACTCACTAACGTCTACTCACTAAAAATGGCAGGCTTAAAGCCTGCCATTTTTTATTAACCCATTACGATCTCAACTTCGTGTGTGCCGCCATTGCATACAGGAATTACGCATCCCTCAACAGCCTTGCCGTCAACTGTCATTGACTTTACGCCCTTGCAAACGTGTGCAGGGTTCTTGACGGTGATGTTGAATGTTGCACCGCGGAACTTACGAACTGCTGTGAAGCCGTCCCACTCGTGAGGAATGGAAGGATCTACCTTGAGTCCGTCGAATACAGGCTGTACACCAAGAATATACTGGGAAATAGCAACCATGTTCCATGCAGCTGTACCTGTGAGCCATGAGTTCTTGCCCTGACCGAAGTTCTTTGCGTCCTTACCGCCGATCATCTGACCGTATACATAAGGCTCTGTCTTATGAATATCAGATGTCTCCTCAGTGAAAGCAGGAGCTATCTTGCTGTAGTACTCGAATGCCTTGTCACCGCGTCCTACATATGCCTCAGCACAGATTATCCATGCATTGTTGTGTGTGAAGATACCTGCGTTCTCCTTGTATCCGCCAGGATATGTGGAGATCTCACCGTACTGTATATAGTACTTTGTGAATGCAGGGTTATTGAGAACGAGACCAAACTCGCAGTTGAGGTACTTGTCGATAGAGTTGAGAGTCTTGATGTCAGCTCCCTGATCCTTACCTATCTCAGACATAACTGCAAAGCCCTGTGGCTCGATGAAGATCTTGCCTTCCTCGCACTCCTTGGAGCCCATCTTCTCGCCGTTAGCGTCGTAAGCTCTGATGAACCAGTCACCGTCGAATGCGGATTCCATAACATTCTTCTTCATCTTGTCGATCTCAGCCTGAGCCTTTGCAGCCTCATCCTTCTTGCCGAGATGCTCGAGGATACCTACATAAGCAGGACCTGTGTAGGTGAAGAGTGCTGCAACGAATGCAGACTCAGCAACCTTGGAGTAACCGCCCTCTGCTGCAAACTTGGGGTTGGTGTAGGTCTGGAAGGACTCACCTGGTGTGTCAGAGAAGCATGAAAGGTTGATACAGTCGTTCCAGTCAGCTCTCATAGCAAGCGGGAGACCGTGAGGTCCGAGGTTGTTTACGATATGATAGAAGGAAACGTTGAGGTGCTCGAGCATTGTGTGCTTGCCGTTCGGATCATCGTCGAAAGGAACGTTAGCATCGAGAATGCCCCAGTCGCCTGTCTCCTTGATATATGCTGCAACGGAGAGGATCATCCAGAGCGGATCATCTGAGAAGTCGCCGCCGATGTCAGCGTTGCCCTTCTTTGTAAGAGGCTGATACTGGTGGTAGCAGCCGCCGTCTGAAAGCTGAGTTGAAGCGATGTCGATCAGTCTTTCTCTTGCACGCTCAGGGATCTGGTGTACAAATCCGAGGATATCCTGATTTGAGTCACGGAAGCCCATACCTCTGCCGATACCGCTCTCGAAGTATGAAGCTGAACGTGAAAGGTTGAATGTTACCATACACTGATACTGGTTCCAGATGTTGACCATTCTGTTTACCTTGTCATCAGGAGTATTTACATTGAAGATTGAAAGGAGGCTGTCCCATGTATTGCGGAGCTCTTCGAGACCTGCTGCAACCTTCTCGGGAGTGTTATACTTCTCGATCATTGCATAAGCCTTCTCCTTGTTGAGTACCCATGCCTCTCTTGTGAGGAGGTTTGCCGGCTTTTCAGAAGCAAACTTCTTGTCCTGTGGGTTCTCAGCATAGCCGAGGATATAGATAAGGGTCTTGGACTCACCCGGAGCAAGAGTTACCTTCTTGTAGTGAGAAGCTACAGGTGACCAGCCGTCTGCAAATGAGTTAGCAGGCTTGTCTGCCTTTACTGTCTCAGGGTTGTCCCAGCCGTTGTAGATGCTTCCGAGGAAGGAATCACGGTCTGTGTCGTAGCCGTCGATAGTATCGTTTACAGTATAGAAAGCGTAGTGGTTACGTCTGTCTCTGTACTCTGTTACGTGGTAGATAGTTGAGCCTTCGATCTCAACACGACCTGTGGAGAAGTTTCTCTGGAAGTTTGTGCAGTCGTCCTGTGCGTCCCAGAGGCACCACTCAGCGATAGAGAAGATAGAGAAGTTCTTTGCTTCCTTGCTCTCATTTGTGAGAACTACCTGCTGAACTTCACCGTCGTAGTTCTGAGGAACGAAGAATGTAACCTCAGCCTTGAGGTCGTTCTTCTTGCCTGTGATAACGGTATAGCCCATACCGTGACGGCACTCATAGAAATCAAGGGGAGTCTTTACAGGAGACCAGCCTGGATTCCAGATAGTACCGTTGTCGTTGATATAGAAATAACGTCCGCCCATATCGAGAGGTACGTTGTTGTAGCGGTAACGAGTGATGCGTCTGAGGCGGGCATCCTTATAGAAGCAGTAGCCGCCTGCTGTATTGGAAATAAGTGAGAAAAATCCCTGATTGCCGAGGTAGTTTATCCACGGATAGGGAGTCTTTGGGGAATTGATAACATATTCCTTCTTAGCGTCGTCAAAAAATCCGAACTTCATAATTATACTCCTTTATTTTTGGTGACAAAGGCGGCATAAAAACCGCATTTGTATTATTATACCATATTTTTATATATAATACAATAGATTAGGCAAAAATTGCGTTGTATTTTTTTCAAGTCCTTTTTTGTGCACATTGTCCTACATTTTAGTCGATTTTCCGCGACTCCTGTGGACAGCAAAAGCCTTTTTCAGCGCATCTGCAAAGCACTTAATACAAAAATCCGTCCGCATAAACGGACGGACAGATCTTGTATTATGTTCAGTCTCCGTGGGTATATGTACCCGTGAGATGACCGTAGGATATGATATTATCCTCGTTCTCGCCGTCCATATCTTTGGCGAATTCAAACAGCTTAGGATTTGTGCTGTCAAAGGAGCCCTTTATCCTCTCGGGCTGCTCCCTAAGCGCAAATACATATACCTCGTAATCATGCGTGCCGCTTGGCGGATAAGGTCCCACATACTCCCCTGACGGAGCCCAGCCTGCGGGAAGAACGGTCTCGGATTCAGTGACTGATTTCCAGTGCAGCCAGTTCGTTGCAGAGGTGTCCACCATGAATATTGCATAGCAGGAAGCACCGTCAACGGGATTCCATGAAAGCTGCGGAGAACGGTTTTCGCCGTTTGCTGTTTTGGTTATGACAGTATCCCAGATGCCGTCATGCAGATCGTCAGAGGTCAGCTCGAAAGTACTGAGCTTATTGAAGTCAAGCTCCTTTGACTCCGAAGCTGCCTCGGTCACAGGAGCTGTTGTTGTCTGCTCCTCGACGGCTGTTGTCACCTCTGCCGCAGAAGAACTGCCAGATGTCTGCTCCTGAGCACAGCCTGTATTAATTGAAAATATTATTGCAGAGAATAGTAATGCGATTATTTTTCTTGTATCCATAGTAAAACTCCGTTTGCAGATGCTGTATTACTGTTCTTATCAAAGCTTTGTGAAAAATCTTTCGTGTGCCTCGAAAACGTCACCCGGCTTTACCTCGCGGTAGCCCGTTACATCAGCAGGCATACTGAGATTCGGTGCGTCTATCATTGCCGTCATAGGCTCGGGGCAGAAATAGTGATTGAAGCCGCGGTCATTCCAGATTATCCAGAAGCCGTATTCCTCAGATACCTCATAGCAGAGCTTCTTGCCGCTTGCTGTGTCCTCAGCGATGACGCCGTGGAACTTCTCACCGTCCATATCGAGATACTCACCGAAGTACATCTCGTTGTCAACTACCTGTAATACAGGCTTCTTGCCGCCGTTTCTGTATTCCAGGTCATGCATTGTGGGAACTTTGAGCTGACCTGTGGGCAGACAGCGCTCGTTGAGCTCACAGCGCTTGCCTACAGGCACAGTAAGGAGTATATCCTCCTCCTTTGCACCGTCAACGAATGGCGAATTGATAGTTGTATGTGAAGCCAGCGACATAGGAAGGACCTTTTCGCCGTCTGTGTTGATAAAGCGGATATTCTGCTCAAGCCCCTGCTCCGAAAGAGTAAAGGTGTACTCTGCTGTGAAGCGTACAGGGAGATACTTGAAGAACTCGTCCTTTTCATCGTAGACGTAGCGTGTCTTTACCCATGCGCAGTTGTCGTCAGCCTTGTACTCAACAACTTCATGTACCCTCTTGTGAAGGAAGCCGTGGATATGGTTGTTATATGGTGCAGGCTCATTTACGGGGAGCTGATAAACTGCATCGGATGTTTTGAGCACGCCGTCTGCAAAACGGTTAGGCAGGTAAAGTGTGGGAAGTCCCCATACCTCTGCGGACTGCTTGATCGCGTCGGGAGTATTGCTCTCCACAAAGCGGAAGAACTCCAGACCGTTGACGTTGTCGCGGAGACGGATAACATTTGAGCCTATCTCATTTGCTACCCATGCTTCATAGCCGCCTGCACTGAGCTTTACGCAGGTCATGCCCTTCCAGTCAAATAATTCTGCTGTGTTGTTCATTTATATCACATTCCTTTCGGATTTTTATTCGCTTTATAAGAAAAATCAAAATTTCGAGCTGAGCCAGCTCGACCGCTTGCCACGTTGTCGCTCGTAAACTCGCTTAATAATATAAGAAATGATATTTGTACATCGCTTACAGCGCGATAAGTACGCCGAGCCCATGAACGGGATTCCAAAGGGACTGTGT
>SFMO01000080.1 GCA_004554385.1 Ruminococcus flavefaciens | reverse complement strand
TGGGGAATTATTTTCTCTGTCGGCTTCAAAATAGCAAACGCTTATTTCTTTGCAGATGTTGAGGACTTGATACAGAGGCTGTTGTCTTTAAAGAAAAAACTTATCAAGAATGGTATCGATGAATCAATAAAAAATAAATCAGGGTGGCGAGTATGAAAATACGTGAGATTATCCTTGATTTTACATCTCTGCTCGATGTAATAATGATAATTCTGTTCTTTTTCGTCCTTTACAGTACAATGGACACCCAAAAGGCTGCAAATAAGGCTAAAGAAGCTGAACAGACGTATAATCAATTGATTGATGAACAGCAGGAGATAAATGAAAAAGCACAAATGGATTTAGAACGTATCGAATCTGCCGATGAGAATGCTGCGGCAAATCAAAAGGCGTTAAATTCATTCGATAAGGGAGATTTTTTCACTTTTCGCCTTGAGGTTACTGAGCAGAGTGACAACTGGACTTTGAGTATATCCTTTGGAAAAAAGCAGCTCGGAGAAGTTGTTTCCAAAGAAACTGATGATGTAAAAGGTTCTATTAGAGGAATTTTAGAAAAATCAGGGTTTACGGCTGATGATACATATCTTTGTATCTTGTCCTATGACGGTCAGCAGTACGGTACGTCACGGGCTTTCGATATAATTGATAAAGCAATAGATGATATTCAGCGCGAATATCCTAATTTATATTTTTCAAATCTAAATAAGTGAGGTAATTTAAAATGAAAAAAGTATTAGCGTTTATTTTATTTGTTGCGGCAATAGCAGCTATAATATGGCTGCTTATCCATTTTGGCATTTTTGGAAAAGGCTCAGGAAGCGGAAAAGGAAAAGGTGATAACTCAACAAGCATTTCAGAAACAGCTGAGACAGAAGAAAAAAATACAGAAGATGTAACCACGGAAGAAGCTGCAAAGGCGGAAAAACTGGAAATTTCCGTTTCCAAGAATGAATACGTTTATAATAACAATATGACATCATTTGATGATCTTATAAAAATAATAGAAGAAAAGGAAAAGAGCGTTCAGATTGAAATAACTATTGACGACACCGCCGCAAAGAATACAGTGGACGAGCTTACAGACAAGCTTGATGAGCTCGGATACAAGAACTACAAAAAACTCGATAAATAAGAAAAAGGCTGATACATAATGTATCAGCCTTAATTTTATTCAGTAGCTTTTCTGATGACAGTGCCCTTTGGAAACGTCAGATCAGATCTGAATGAGAACTTCATCATTGCGTGATTAGCAGTCTCTATCTCCTCACCATTCTCATCATAGAGATTGCTGAGTACCATTTCCACAGGCTTCTGTGACGGAGCAAGAAGCTCCACCGTATCTCCTGCAAAGAACTTGTTGCGCTGAGTGCAGTATACCACGCCGTTTTCACAGCTCTCTACAACAGCAACAACGTCATAGTTGCGGATATATCCGCTGTTTTCGTAGTACTGTGACTCCTCGGGAGTGCCGAAGAAGAAGCCGTTGCAGTATTTTCTGTGACTGACCTTGTATACCTCATCTCTTATCCAGTCGGGGAGAACAAAGTTGTCAGGATCCTTATAGTAGTGATCCACAGCCATTCTGTAGGCATTTGTTACGACTGTCACATAATAAGCGGACTTGGCTCTGCCTTCTATCTTCAGGCTGGTGACACCTGCCTTTGCAAGCTTATCGATATGCTCGATCATGCACATATCCTTGGAATTGAGTATATAAGTGCCTTTTTCGTCCTCAAAAACAGGGAAGAACTCATTAGGACGCTTTTCCTCAACAAGGTGATAGCCCCAGCGGCAGGGCTGAGCACATTCACCGCGGTTTGCGTCACGATTCACAAGATACTGTGAAAGGAGACATCTTCCTGAGAATGAAACGCACATAGCGCCGTGAACAAAGGTCTCAATATCTAGATCGGGGCTTGTTTTAGCTCTGATCTCGGCGATCTCGTCAAGAGAGAGCTCTCTTGCGAGAACGACTCTTTTGGCTCCCATATTGTACAGCTCACGGGCAGTAACATAGTTTACGATACCCGTTTGTGTAGAGATGTGTATCTCCATATCGGGAGCATATTTTTTTATCAGCATCAGGAGTCCGATGTCAGCAACAATAAGTGCGTCCACCTTTGCTTCAACAGCTTCCTTTACGAACTGCTCGAATGAAGGTATTTCGTTGTTTCGCGGCAGGGTGTTGCAGGTGAGGTACACCTTTACACCTCTGTCGTGAGCAGTCTGAACAGCCCTGCAGAGCTGTTCAAACTCGAAATTCATAGGGGATGAACGCATGCCGAACTGTTTTCTTCCGAGATAAACTGCGTCAGCACCGTAATCAACTGCGGCAGCAAAGCGCTCCTCGTCACCTGCAGGTGCAAGTACCTCAAGCTTATTCATCAGTGCCTTCCTCCGCTTCTCTTGCTGCCTGTTTAGCCTCATACTGAGCTTCGTCAGCCTTTACCATTGCTGTATTCTGAAGATGTTCGTCATTGGTCTTAGAGAAGTAAGTTTTCTGAGTATAGATATTAGCGATAAAGTAGTAATAATCTGACGGCTTTTTTTCAAGAACGGCGTCAATAGCATCGAGACCGGGATTACATATAGCTCCGGGAGGAAGCCCCTTTGACTGATAGGTATCATAAGCCTTTAGTATGTCGTTGTTGATGACGGTCATATGAGGTCTGATAGTATCCTTTACATAATTCTTGGTAGGATCAGACTGAAGCATACCAACTGTTTCAGCGTCCTCATGTTCAAGACGGTTCCAGAATACACTTGCAACGAGGTTCATATCCTCGCGGTTCGGAGCCTCTGCCTGAACAATAGAAGCCAGTGTAATGAGCTGATCCAGTGAAAGGTGGAGACTTTCCATTCTCTTGATACGATCGTCGGTTAGTTTCTGATCGAAGTTGAAGTAAATCTTCTGGCAAACCTGCTCTGGATCCATTTCCTTGGTGAAGGTGTAGGTATCCGGGAAGAGGTAGCCTTCCATACGGGTATCAGCAAATCTGAGTGTATTGGTATTCTTATTGAGCTTGTTCTCAAAATCGTATCCGTAGCCGCCAGCATTGAAGTAGAACATGAAGTCGCTTGCGCTGCAAACACCGTTCTGCTCAAGGAGGTCTGCTGCTTTGTAGAGGGTGATAGCCTCAGGGAATGTAACGTTTACAGCTTCCTTTTGTTCCTCTTTTTCCTCGTTTGTGAGAGTATCGATGATAGTCTCATATGCCATGTTAGGGCTTACGAAGTGTTCACCGGGGAGGTAAACATCGGGAGTTTTTCTGAATTTTGAGAAAAGCTGGAAGCACTTTGGCGAGTTTATGATGCCCTCATCGTAAAGCTGCTGAGATATCTGTTCTGTACTTGCGTTTTCGGGTATGATTATCATTTTGGTGATATCTTCCTTGCCGATTCCGAACATATCCTTTCCAAAAGCGATTATAACAAGGGAGAGACAGATAGAAACAGCGAATATGGACACAGTGAGTATCAGTACGCCCGGAAGTCTGCTTCTTCTTCTCTTTTTCTTCTTTTTCTTGTGATGTGCGGCGTTTCGTTTTACAGCAGCATTGTTTCGTACAGGAGCAGCTTCGTCCATACGGGGACGCGGACGCGGCGGCCTTGGCTGCTCCGAAGCTGCGGAAGCACTCTGACGAGCCCCTTCATTCTGCTGTGGTCTCTCAGTATGTTTCTGGACAGGTCTTACAGCGGGAGCCTCTCTGCGTACAGCTTCGGCTGCGGGCTTACCGACCTTTTCTTCTGTTTTCTCCTGTACTGGTTTAACCTCTGCTTCATTCTTTTTTGCATTGTCAAGCTGATTCAGAATATCATTGATAACATCATTATTGTTATCAGCCATTGCAGAGCACCGTCCTTTCTTCTGTTACTATAATATCGACTCTGAGGTCGTGCTGCATAAGCGGCAGCTGTTCAACGATAAGCTCCTCATAGGCGAGGGCAAGTGTTGTCATATGTGGATTTTCCTGAATGAATTTATCGTAGTATCCGCCGCCGTATCCGAGTCTGCCGCCCTCCTCTGTGAAAGCGAGCCCGGGGATGATGCATACAGTTTTATCTGTGATGACGGGCTGCGGCAGAGCACTGTCAGGCTCTGAGATACGGTACATACCCTCATGGAGATCAGCGACAGAGCCGATGATATGGAATGTCATGGTACGCTCGGCACAGCATATGGGCAGGGCGACATTTTTTCCCATTTCTATGAGCTTATCGATGAGAAGGTATGTATCTACTTCCGAGCCGAAAGAGGCATAAAGAAGTATATTATCGGCTTCAAGGATCTTTTCCTCTTCAAGGAGCCTTTCGGTAATATCCAGATCCTTTGATACCTTGTCACGTATCTCCGCGCGGAGATGTGAATATTCTTTTCGAAGTTCTTTTTTATTTTCCATATCAATCACATAAGATAGCATTACGCTGTCGTCGGCTTTCTTCCTTTGAATGAACTTTTTCTACAAGCTTGAGTCCGAAGTCAACGGCTACACCTACACCTCTTGCAGTGATGAAAATGCCGTCCTCGGCAACGCCGCCGCTGCCGATCTCAGCACCGTCGAGCTGAGTTTCGAAGCCCTCGTAGCATACGGCAGTTTTGCCGCGGAGAAGCCCCTTGTGTCCAAGGATAGAAGGTGCGGCGCAGATAGCACCGATATATTTATTGTTTGAAACGCAGTAATCTATGGCAGCCTGAACATAATCTGACTTTTCAAGATTGAGTGTTCCCGGCATACCGCCGGGGAGCACTATCATTTCAAGCTCGTCAGAAAGCTGAGCCTCCTGAGCAATGGTATCTGTCACAACAGGGATACCATGTGAGCCTGTGATGATGTTGTCTCCGACGCCGACAGTGACAACCTGTTTGCCTGCGCGTCTGAGCAGATCGATTGGTGCGATAGCTTCGGTTTCTTCAAAACCGTTTGCGAGAAAAACGTAGATCATGATCTGTTTCCTTTCACTTGAATGTTACAGTGTATTTTTTGAGGAGAAAAACGGGGTGGTAGGATCGCTTTGACCTGCGGAGTCCTTCAAGCCCGAGATCTTCCTCTCTGTTGATATATTTACAGCCGGCAGCAGCAGCCTTTGCAAAGTTGTTGTTGATACCGACGTATATTCCGTTGTAATTGGTATCTGCCTTCTCGATATGAACGCAGAATGTTTCGTTGTTAAGCCTGTCACCGATTGTAAAGGCGGCGACTTTTCCTCCGATGCGGATGACACCGCCCTGAAGTTCCAGCTCACTGAAGTAATTGAAATAGGTGTTTATGGCGTATTGCTCGGCAACAAAGGAGTGATCTGATTCACTTGATTTGCTGTTGTATTCGATAGCGCTGAAGGTGATGCACTCGTCGAAGTCATTTTCGGTCATAAGAGAGAACTGTGCGCCGAGTTCATTGAAACGTGCGAGGTGATTGCGTTTACCATGATATTTTTTACCCGAAAGCCCGATGAGATCTGAGGAATTGTATATATAATCCCAGTCTCCCTCGTCAGTATCCGCTGTAAACTCATTTGGGAAAAGCTCATTCAGCATTTCCAGTGAAGACTCGGTGATACCGCCTATTCTCAAAGGCTTTCCCAGTGAAAGAGCATATTCCTTCATAGCGCCGATGACTTCCTTGTAGCTTCCGCTGCCTGATGGAAGAAAGAATTTTGGTATCCCGTCCTCTGAACGGAAGGAACAGCAGATGTAGAAATCCTTATAGAAGCTGATCTGAGAATCTCCCAGCCGCTTCCATGCCATGTTGTTTGAAAAGCTGTACTCACAGCCCATAAACTGTGATTCAGCAAGAGCGGCGGTTATCCGCTCCTTATCAGTAATTGCTATATCTCTGAATTCAAGCATTTATACCTCAGTCTGCTTAAAAGCTGAAAAGTACTCTTTAACTTCATTGATCTTTCCGCAGGTCATTTTGCCCTCGGGACATTTTCCCTCAGCAACACAGGAAGGACCTGCGTGAGAGAAGATATGCGGGGCTACCTCTATGCAAAGGCGAAGCATTTCAACTGCAACAGCCCTTATTTCCCACTGTGCACGGTTGCAGCAGCGATGACGGAAGAAGTTGAAAAGCGAGCGTACATTCATAGTAACGACTATCTTTGTTTCGCAGGCATTGGGCAGTATAAAGCGGGCGTCCTCATTTGCCAGCTTTGAAGCCTTTGAATGTGCAGTCTTCTCGTCGAGACCCTGTGCCATGAACTCTGCGGTATGCTTCTGCGTAAGGATATCTGCAAGCTTTTCATAGCTTTCTGTTATCTCAGCAATTACCCTGTCATACTCCGATTTAGCTTCGGGCACCTCTGCGATGGAAGGGGGAGTAATGAATTCAAAGCCGTTTTCATTGACATAACGCTGACTTTTCTGAGAGTAGGAAGCTATACGGTGTCTTACAAGCTGATGTGAACAGGCTCTTGATATTCCCTCGATACCGAATGTAAAGCTGACATGCTCAAGAACGCTTTCATGTCCTATGGAAACGAGCATATCTATAAAGCTTGCTACCTTATCCTCTGTAAGACCGTCACGGAGCGATTCAATGTCGCTGCTTGAGTAGCAGAGCTTTGCAGCAGTTGCTATAAGCTTTTCAGCATCAGGAGTATGTGATAAGAGTTTGACGTTCAATTCAGACACCATCCTTTATAATAAAGCATATACATCTATTGTAACATTTATCAGCGCTTAAGTCAAGGAAATAAAGATATTTTTTATTAATATAATTTATTTAATAAGTTGATTTCGTGATAAAATGGAAAAAATTTTCGTTTTGCTATGGACAAACAGAAAAAAATGTTGTATAATTAAACAGTATCTGGAATCTACAATTATATCGGAGGAATATACAGATGAATAAGTTTAATAAGTTTGCGGCAGCAGCTGCTGCATTTGCACTTGCTGCGGCTTCTGCTTCATGCAGTTCGCCTGAGGCTCTCACTATCGGTAAGGGTACGCAGACAGCGCTCACAGTTGACGGATATGAAGTTCCTGCGGGCGTGTTTATCTATAATGAGCTTTATGCATACAATACAGCTGCATACGAGCTTTACGGACAGAACGGAAAAATGCCTACTGTTGACGAGGTAAAGGATCATCAGTTCGAGTCTATGGACGCAACTGACTGGATCCAGGATAAGGCTACAGAGCAGTGCCTCGATTTCGTTGCAAACGAAAAGGAATTCGAGAAGATCGGCGGAGAGCTCACACAGGAAGAGCTTGATGAGATCAAGGAATTCGTATCATCAAACAGCTCACAGGCGATGTTCGCAGATAACGGTGTTGGTGCTGAGTCACTTACAAAGATAATGAGCAACAATTACAAGCGTGAAGCTATCTTCAAGCATTATTACGGCATAGATGCTGAAAAGGGATGTTCTGAAGACGAGCTCAAGGAGTACTATCAGGATAAGACAACAAGGATCAAGTATTTTTCAGTCAGCATGACAGACGAAAACGGTGAGGCATTCGGTGCAGATGAAAAGCGCCGTCTCAATGACATGGTCGATGATTATGTAAAGGAGATCAATGCTGAGAGCTCCAATGCTGCAAAGCTCAAGAAGATCGATGAGTGCGAGAAGGAGTATAACGAGTATGTTGAAAAGCGTAATGCTGAGGCTGCTGAAAAGGCTGCCAAGGAAGCTGGCGTGACAACAACTACTACGACTACTGCTACTACAACAGCAGGCTCGACCACAACAACTACAACTGATCCTTATGCAAATGAGGTAACAGTAACCAAGCGCACAACAACAACTGTTGATCCGAATGCGACAGCTGATGTTACCACAACTACAGCTTCAGAGGAGGCAAAGGCTTCTCAGAAGGCTTATGAGGATTACAATGACTATGTTTTCGATAAGCTCGGATATTACACTGCAGAGAAGTATCAGTATGACGAGAATACAGTATATGTAATTATCAAGGCTGATATCAAGGATCGTATGACTTCAGCTGATCTCTGGAACGAGGATACCATTGAGTCCCTTCTCAATGAGCGCTATTACAGCGACTTCGAGGATATGATGAAGAGCATCGTCAAGAGCTATGTTCCCGAGAAGAACAGCTCGGCTTACAGAAAGTACACACCTTTCAAGCTCAATCTCAATATGTAAAAGTTAAAGGCTGCCTTACAGGCAGCCTTTTTTATGTGTTGTTTTTTCTTTTCTGGAGTCTTACGTCGTTTCCCTTGAATTCAAGACAGGAGTACATCGAGACTATTCTTGACATTACACGTTTGTCATATCTTCGTGAGATACCTGCGAAATCAAGATTTGTGCTTATGATCGAAGGTCTGCCGCAGTTAAGACGGGTGTTTATGATATTGTAGACCGTAGCGTTATAGAATGGCGTTTCGTATTCTGTTCCCATATCGTCAAGTATGAGCAGATCGGTCTCCATTACAAGGTCTATCATTTCTGATGAATGTTCGTAGCTGAAGTGCTCCTTTTCGATACTGCGGAGAATATTTATAGCCGAGTCGTAAATAACGCTGTAGCCCTTGCTGAGAACAACATTGGCGATAGCAAGGGATAGGTGAGTCTTTCCCAGCCCCGTTTGTCCGAACATGAGTATACTTTTTGAATCGGGAGTAAAGGTCATGGCGTACTGCTTTGTGAACTCGAGTATATTCTTCATTATACCGTAGTTTTCTCCCGAATAATAGGTGAGGTCAAAGCTGTCGAAATCCGAGAGCTTCAGCTGAGAGCTCTTATTGAGTTCATCTGCTGCGAGCTTGCCGCAAAGGGCTTTGAAGCAGTCGCAGTATTTGCTGCCGTTGTAGCCGCGGTCACAGCACACGGGGCAGGTATAGTGCATATCAAGGTAATCCTCGGGATAGCCGTGTTCTGAAAGTATCTTTCTCGACATAGCCTGAGCGCCGAGGTTATATTGTTTCAGCTGCTCGATCTTGCCTGAAATATCCTGTCCCTTTCCATTTGATATGATGGAGATGAGCTCTTTTCCTGTATTGAAAAGGACATCGTTTACTTCTCTTATCTGTGGGAGCTTTCTGTTGATCTCCTCGATACGCGCTTCGTTTTCGCTTTCGGCTCTGTTTCGGCGGTTTGTGAGGATAGCCTGAGCCTTATCGAATATTTCGCTGTTCATTATTTATCTCCTCAGTGTAGGAATTGATTGATGACCGATTCGTATTCCTCGACATCATTGTCATTCATGCCGTTTTTCGAGGCTGCTTTTTTATTTCGGTCACGATAGGTTGTCTCGGCATTTTTTACTTCCTGTACAGTGGCGAAACCGCTGTCTCGCCATGAAAGCAGGATCTTGTTTATGTAATCGAAATTGAGCTTGTCGATACGCTCAATGGTTTTTTCGTAGGCATATCTTATGAGCTCCACGGAGAAACCTGCATTTCTCCACTGCTGTATCAGTTCAGCCTGTTTAGTTGTGGGGCGTCGTGTCATCTCAAAAGCTCGCATGATTCCTGATATATAGTCTCTTGAGGCGCTAAGGCGCTGTATCTCGTCCTGTGCCGCGGCCATAGTATTTATATCGTTTTCAGCCCATACAGAAGCGATCTTCTCCACATAGGCGGTATTCGTCTTTTCAATGGACGCACAGTAGGAAAGGAGAGTGATTATCACTTCTTTTTTCAGACCAAGATGATCGTACATCCATATCATTGAGTTCATCTGGCTGTTTTTCAGAGTTCCGAGGATGCTTTCCGCAATTTTGAACAGCTCTCTTATATCCTGAGAGTCCTTCATTACAGCAGCTATCTCCTGACCGCTCAGGTTAGTCTTGTGGTCGGGAGCAGGCTCAGCCGTTTTCTGTACGTGAGGCTGCACGGGTTCGCTGTTATGAACAGTCTGTTCCATTAGAGATGGAACAGGAGCAGGCGCGGAAGTACCGCTTGTCTGCGGACTCAGAACATTAGCCTGCTGCCAGAAGAGAACAGCCTCCTCGGCTTCTTCGGCAGAAATACCTGTATTTGCGGAAATATCATCTGTGGAACACATTTTTCCTGAACATCTCAGAAGATATAGAAGGACCTTTATCTGTCCGCCTGTAGCAAGCTTGAGAAAATTATCGGCAACAATACTGGGAACACCGAACATTGCTCCCCATATGCCGCAGTTGACTTTGAATTCCAAAAAAAGACACCTCCGAAAAATACTGCAACAGACATTATAACACACATTTTTTAAAATAGCAAGAACAATACAGAAAAAGACTGAAGTTTACCGATCTCAGTCTGATTCTGTGAGTATTTTTTCAGCCTCGGCGTACTTCTGCATACGCTCCATTGTTTTGTCGCTTATACGTTTTTTTATGTCTGTGATCCTGCTTATGTCAGAGTTATGGTGCAGGTCTGCAAGCTTGACGGTTTTGGCGACTCTGTTGCTCTTGACCGCACGGATATAGTCAAAGTAGTCCACATTTTCGTTGTGAGTGAGCAGCTTTACAGCTTCTGTGACCTCTGACGGGAATT
The DNA here is from genome assembly GCA_004554385.1 of Ruminococcus flavefaciens. Classification (GTDB taxonomy): domain Bacteria; phylum Bacillota; class Clostridia; order Oscillospirales; family Ruminococcaceae; genus Ruminococcus; species Ruminococcus flavefaciens_T. The sequence continues at coordinate 10,583 of SFMO01000080.1, read as the reverse complement.
CCTTTTCGAGGTCCTCGATAGTCACATCTGTATCCTCCACAACGTCGTGTAGCAGAGCGGCACAGACAGTGAATTCGTCAGTCATCTGTTCAGCCAGATGATATGGGTGGAAGATGTAGGGAATACCGCTTTTGTCGAGCTGTCCCTGATGTGCATTGTATGCAATATCCATTGCCTTGCAGGTGAGTTTGGTGTAGATCATGGCTTTTCCTTTCCGAAGTTTTGGTCGATGAAGTTCATTAATGGTTTTCTGATTATGGAACTGCGGTGGTTTCTGAACCATTCATATGACTCCTGCATTGACGTTTCAAGGGGAGTGAGCTCCCTCATAACAGAATTCATTGCAGTAACGTCAAGGATATATTCGTAGTCATAGAACGGAAAATAGCTCCTTTGAGGGATATCCCCGGTCACATGCCTGAATTTCGGAGTTTTGCCGACGATACGGTAGCAGAGCTCTGCCCATTCCTTAATGCTGACAGGATCGGCATATCCCACGTTGAAGATCCGCTGCGAAGGTTTTGTGCGGAGAATAAGCTCAATAAAACGGCACATATCTCCAATGTGGAAAAACTGCAGCTTCATTTCGCCGTCTTTGGGCAGGCAGAACTCCCTGTCCTGTTCCGCACATTCGAATACGAATGCTTCACGGTGCAGATTGTTCATAGGTCCGCATAAATAAGGCGGACGGACAGCGTAGGCATCAGGTACTCTTGAGAAAAGTGCGTTTTCAGCAGAGATCTTATCGGTTCCGTATTTGCCCCATATGATGTTTGGACCGCATTTATCCGATTCACTGAATGGCTGCCGTATTGTTTCGGGATAAACAGCGCTTGAACTGATGAGGATATAGCTGTCAAAGCTGCCGAGACCGTCAAGGAGGTCGTTTACATCATCGGCATTGTATGCCGTTACATCGATGACTGCGTGGAAATGTCTTCCTTTAAGAATGTTACCGAGAGCGTGTCTGTCGGCTATGACCGGAGTTGTGTTATCAGGCTGAGTACGGTTTCCTCTGTTCAGGACATAAACATTATTGCCTGCTGAGGCAAAGTATTCGGCAGTGTATCTGCTTGCAAAAACTGTGCCGCCTGTTACAAGAATATCCATAGAAGTATCTCCTGTTATAATATGTGTTAATTATACCACAGGAAAAGATTTTTTTCAACTTATATTGAGGCGTTGTCAAACATTTTTTTCAGTTTGCCTATGGCTTTCTTTTCGAGACGCGAAACATAGGAGCGTGAAATCCCCATTTTTTTAGCTGTTTCGTTCTGAGTATGAGGCTTGCTCCCATAGAGTCCGTAACGGTAAATTATGATATCGAGCTCACGTTCGTCGAGACACTCTCTGAGAAAGCCGTAAAGCTGACGGGAGCGTATTAAAATATCCACCTGTTCGTGTATATCGATCCCGTCATCAATAAGATCCATGAGCGTCAGAGCGTTGCCGTCCTTGTCTGTTTCAACAGGCTCGTTAATGTAGACATCGCTTGCTGACTTTTTTGCGGCACGGAACTGCATAAGTATCTCGTTCTCAATGCATCTGCTTGCGTAAGTTGCAAATTTTGCGCCCTTTGAGTAGTCGAATGAAGAAACAGCTTTTATGAGACCGATCGTTCCGACGGAGATGAGTTCGTCCTGTTCGTGAGCGGAAGAGGAATACTTCTTGACAATATGTGCAACAAGGCGGAGATTATGCTCTATCAGTCTGTTCCTTGCAGAGCTGTCTCCCTCAGCCATGCGTTCAAAGCATTCATTTTCATCTTTTTTTGAAAGGGGCTTCGGAAAAACAGCAGAGCTTTCGATATGTAGCGCAAAGAAGAACAGATTGCGCAGCAATTCGTAAACCATAGAATATCACCTCATATTGATAGATATGAAATAATATGCGGAAATGCATGGACATTATAAAAAAATAAAGCATTTAATCTTTATGAGCATAATATGTTTTTATAAAAATAAAATAAAAAACAATTTATCTGTATTGACGTTGAGGAATAAATATTATATAATAATAGTGTATGGATTTTTAAAGAAAGATCATGTCTGATATTTCAGACGAGTTATATCGGAAGAAGTGATAAATTGAAAAATTATGTTTCAGCTTCTGTGCTGAGCGCTGATATGCTCCGACTCGGCAGCGAAATAAAGAAGCTTGAGGATAACGGCATTGATATGCTGCATTTTGATGTTATGGACGGGATTTTTGTCAATAATATAACTTTCGGACTCCCTGTTCTCAAACAGGTCAGAAAGGTCACAGATATCACCCTCGACGTTCATCTCATGATCGCCGATCCTATAAAATATGTCAGCAGTTTTGCGGAAAGCGGTGCTGATATAATCTGTTTTCATCTTGAAAGCAGCAGCGATACTCTTGAAACCATCAGGGCTATAAAGAGCTGCGGAGTAAAGGCCGCGCTTGCAATAAAGCCTGCTACTCCTGCCGAAAGCGTTTTTGAGTACCTGCCTTACCTTGACATGGTACTCGTAATGACTGTAGAGCCGGGCTTCGGCGGTCAGAGCTTTATTCCCGAGACTATTGACAAGATCCGCAAGGTCCGCAGCAGGATCTCAGAGCTGGGACTTGATGTTGATGTAGAGGTTGACGGCGGCATAAATGACAAGACGTCACCGGCTGTCCGCGAAGCAGGAGCTAATGTCTTTGTATCGGGAAGCTATCTCTTTGCTGCCGATAATATGGCGCAGGCTGCAAATTCCCTTAAGGAAGATATGACATGCTGAAAAAAGCGAGAAAAGAACGCCTTATATGGCTTGATATAATGCTTACGCTCCTGACTCTGGAGCTGATGTCCTATTTTTACTACGGAATGCGTTCTGTTGCTCTCGCCGGAGTTTGCATGGCGGTATCGGTTGCGGCTGAATTCGTATCCCTTCGCCTTATGAAAAGAAAATTCACGGCAGACGATCTGACATGTACCTCCGATGCGCTTATACTTGCGCTTATGTTTCCTGCGGTAATGTCTTACAGGGTGGCTGCCATTGCAGTGCTGTTCGCCATAATTGTTGCAAAAAATGTTTTCGGCGGCAGGATAAACATGATATTCTCACCTGCGGCGGCAGGATATATTTTCGTGCTGACTTCATGGGGAAGACAGCTTCTTCAGTACAGTGAGCCCTATACCAAAACAGGCGTATTCGAGAAGCCGGCGGCTTTGGTGAAGTCTGCTTCATATGTTTTCAATACAACAAGAGTTTTTCCGCATACAGATTTTGAAATGCTTCTCGGTAATTTCAGCGGACCTTCGGGTTCTGTGAGCGTGCTGCTGCTCTGTGTTGCAGCCATTGTTCTTATGTTCAGGAGAAGCATCTCTGCGGGAGCATTCATAGGTACGATATTCGGAACAGGCTTCTTTGCAGTAGTTACTCCCGTACTCAGCTCAAGAGCGGCTTCGCTGAAGTATTCCCTTGTGCTGAATATGGTCCTGTTTTCGGCGATATATATTGTTTCGGATGTCAGGGTAGCTCCGAAGAAGAATTATTATGCGTTTTTCTACGGACTCTTCATCGGAGTCATCTCATATGTGCTTGTTGCGACAGGCGTTAAGGAAAATGCTATCATAATTGTGTCGGTGCTGTTTACTCCGATCGCACTGGGCTTCAAGAATCTTGAAAAGAAGATCGAGATAGCCGAAAAGGAACACAGTGAAGCCATAGCGGCTGAGAGTACAGAAGGAGAGGGGGCTGCTGTAAGTGAATAGCAGGAAAAAAGCTCTTCTCGGCGGAGTCCTTGGCGATAACATCGTGCTTTCAGGGCTGATGGTCATATCTCCCGTTATAATCTGCGGAGACACACTGAAAAACGCTGAGGCTCTTGTATACGCCTTTACTGCTCTGACATTTTTGTCGGTGCTTATATGTTCTTTTGTGCCTGAAAGGCTGCCGTATACTGTCAAGATCATACTCTATGCAATGATATCGGCTGTAATTTATATACCTGTAAAGCTTGCTGCACAGGAGTTCTTTCCCGGGGTGATCGAGCGGATAGGCATCTATTTTCCGCTGCTTGCAGTGAATTCTCTCATTGTTTTTCAGACGGAAGCAAGGTTTTTCCGCATGAAGAGAACTGACATGGCAGTCTCACTGATATTCTGTATCATCGGATTTGATGCTGTTATGCTTATTACAGGCGTTTTACGCGAGCTTTTCGCATATGGTACGATCAATAACAGGATAGTTGATATGAACACGGTTATAAGCGGACTTTCACATCCCTTCGGCGGATTTATTTTCCTCGGACTTATGTGCGGCGTTTACAGATTTATCCGCGGACTTATCTCAAAAAACAATGAAGTAAGGAGTAATGCTGATGTTTCTGATAGATGAACTTATCGCTCTCCTTGCTGCTAATCTCATACTTTCGCAGGCGCTCGGTACAAGCACTATGTTCATAGCTGCCGACAGCAAGAAGAATATGCTTGCAACATCCTGCATCATCACCATATTTACCACTCTTGGTTCAGTCGGTGCGTATTTTATTGACAGCTTGCTTCCCGATCAGCTTGCCGATCTGAGATTACTGCTGTACACTGTCATTATAGGCGTATTGTACGTTGTAATGCTGACCGTATCGTATTATGCAGGAAAAGGCTGGTTTGCTGATTTCCGCAAGTATATCCATGTTTCGGCGTTCAACTGCGCTGTTATGGGTACACTTTTTACCATAAGCGGTAAGGCTGCCGAAGACAGCTCGTCATTTGATCTTGGCTGGTACATATCCGCAGGTTTTGAAGCAGGTATCGGTTTTGTTATTGCAGCTCTCTTGCTTGCTGCGGCATACCGAAAGCTCAATTCTGCAAAGGTCCCCGAAGCTTTCAGAGGATTTCCGGCAATGCTCGTTTACCTCGGGATCATTTCAATGGCAGTATATTCGCTGAAATAAAAGCCATATACTGTTACTATAGGAGAGTTAATAAATGAAGTTTAAAAACAAAGGAAGAAAGATCTATAAGACCAAGGAGAAGAATTACTACGGCAAAAGTCCTGTGGGCAAAGCTTTTTCAGTAGGTCTTACTGTTCTTCTGATAGGCGGTATAGGATTCATCGGATACAGTGTTGCCGAGCCGCTTATAAATTACTCTAAGAAAAAAGGTGATAATCCCGGAAGTTCATCGATAGAGTCTCTCACAGAGGCAGCTACAGATGAAAACGGTGAGCCTGTTACCGAGAATACAGAGCCTGCTGTGCCTCTTCCTTTAACTGCGGAAAAATACAGAGCCTACGCTCTGAGCACAAATGATCTTATCGGTACCGATACTCTGAAGGATGCACTGAAAAGAGTTCCTTCGGGAGAAAGTATCGAGTATATCGAAGTTCCCCTAAAGGTCAGCGGCGGTGACATATATTATGCTTCAAATAATTATTATGCAACATCCGCAGGTCTGATAAGATCGTATATAAAGCTCAAGGATATAGTTTCGACCATATCTGGCGCAGGATATAAGCCTGTTGCACTTGTCAGCACCTTCGATGACAATACCCTGCCAAAATATTTCCGTGATATGAGCTATCTTACCATTGATGACGGTTCACAGTGGATAGACAATTCAGTGGAAGCAGGCGGCAAGCCCTGGATGAATCCTTTTTCGGAAACTGCGGTGAACTATAACGGCGATATTGTTGATGAGATCTCGTCAGCAGGCTTCGACAAGGTAGTGTGCTATGATTTCATCTTCCCTGATTTCCGTCCTTCCGATGCGGAATTCCTCGGTGATAAGGTCACGGGTTCCGGCAGATATATGGCGCTTACATCGGCTGCAAACCTTATGTATGATAAGATAATGCATAATGATTCAACTATGCTTCTTGAAGTTGATGCGGCTGATCTGCTGAAGGGCAAGGACGATGTGCTCCAGCCCATGCTGCTGAAGGTAAATACTGTTATACTGAATATAGATATCGATGAGATCAGCTACGGAGTTTATACAGATGATACTGTTTATGAATTCAGCGGTACTCCTGCTGAGAATGTAAAGAAAATGCTTGATCTTGTGGGTGAGGATGTTGAGGACTTCAATGTGGCGGTCCGTGTCTCGGGAGTCACTGTAAGCACACAGGATCTGATTGATGCAAAGGATGAAATAGTCGATTACGGGTTCGATTCATATGTATTCGGCTAAAAAATAACTTCCGAAATATACCTCGGAGAATGGAGTTTATTATGGCAGAAAATTTCACAGTCTCTCTTCAGAAGATCATAGATGAATTCAAGCTTGAGACTATCTATGTTCCCAGAGATGCAAATGAGATCATGATCGATGAAAACGATGTCAACCGTCCGGGTCTGCAGCTTATGGGCTTCTATGAGTATTTCAACCCTGAGCGTATACAGATAATCGGCAAAATGGAATTTGCTTATCTCTCCACTATCGACGAAAAAACAAGAAAGGAGCGCCTTGAGCTCCTTCTCTCACAGCGTATCCCTGCTCTCATTATCACAAGAGAACTTCCCGAATTCTCAGAGATGACAGAGCTTGCCAAGCAGTATGAGGTACCCCTTCTCAGAAGCAAGGAGAGTACATCAAACTTTATCGCAGGTCTCATCGCTTTCCTCAACCTTACCCTTGCACCAAGGATCACTCGCCACGGTGTTCTTATCGAGATCTACGGCGAAGGTGTGTTCATAACAGGTGAGAGCGGCGTAGGTAAGAGCGAGACTGCTATCGAGCTTGTAAAGCGCGGACACCGACTTGTTGCAGATGATGCTGTTGAGATCAGAAAGGTGTCGAATATCAGCCTTGTCGGAAGCTCTCCTGACAATATCCGCCACTTCCTCGAACTCCGTGGAATAGGTATCATCAATGCAAGACGACTTTTCGGTATCGGTGCTGTTAAGATGACTGAAAAGATCGATCTCATGGTCGAGCTTGAGCAGTGGAGCTCAGAAAAGATCTACGACCGTATGGGCGTTGATACAGAATTCGTAAACCTTCTTGGTGTTAAGATCCCGTCCCTTACGATCCCTGTAAAGCCCGGACGTAACCTTGCGGTAATACTTGAAGTTGCTGCTATGAACAACAGACAGAAGAAGATGGGATATAATGCTGCCCGTGAGCTTCTTAACAGGCTCGGTATGGAGTCTGATCCTAAGGAAGTTATTCGTGAGTACGATGCATTCTGACATAGTAAAAATACATAACTGAATGATTCAGGGGGAAGACACTTTGGATATCAATGGATTAACAACTCTCTGTGACAGACTCGGGTGTAAGATAACCCCCGAGGTGTCGCTTAAAGAATATATAACCTTCAGATTCGGCGGACCATGCAGAGCACTGATCGACGTGAATTCTGCGGAATCGGCAGCCGAGCTGATAAAGTATATGAAGCAGGAGCATATCAGGTACGGCATTCTTGGCAGAGGAAGCAATGTGCTTGTTTCCGATGAAGGCTTTGACGGCGTTATCCTGCATTTCGGCAGTGATTTTTCCGGTATCGAAGCAAAGGGGAATTCTATACGCTGCGATGCAGGCGCACTGCTTGCTTCGGTCTGTGTAAGAGCTCAGCAGCTGGGACTTACAGGAATGGAAAACCTCTTTGGTATTCCGGGAACTGTAGGCGGCGCACTCTACATGAATGCAGGAGCTTACGGCAGTGAGATGAAGGATGTTGTTGTATCTGCTGAATATATCGATGAGGAGTGCAATATACGCACTATAGATAAGGACGATATGGAGCTTTCGTACAGAAGAAGCTTTTTCTCAGGCTCTGACAGGATAATCACATCTGTGACTATGGAGCTGGGCTCAGGAGATCCTGATGAGATCAAGGCGGCAATGTCTGAGTGTATGGCAAAGAGAAGCTCTAAGCAGCCTCTTGATTACCCAAGCGCAGGCAGCACATTCAAACGTCCCGAGGGCAGCTATGCTTCACTTCTTATCGACCAGTGCGGTCTTAAGGGACTTACCTGCGGCGGCGCTATGGTCAGCGAAAAGCACAGCGGTTTTGTTATCAATAAAGGTTATGCGACCTGTGCAGACGTTATTGAACTCTGTGAAAAGGTCAGAAAGATCGTTGAGGAGAAAACAGGTTTCTGTCTTGAGCTTGAACCTGTTATCCTTAGCTGAGCTTTGATTTGAGGAGAGAATTATGCAGTTACTTATAGTTACGGGTATGTCAGGATCAGGTAAGTCCAGTGTTATGGAGGTAATGGAGGATATAGGCTTTTACTGTATGGATAATATTCCGCCTAAGCTTATTACCCAGTTTGTTGATCTGTGCAGACAATCCGAAACTGATATCAATAAAATAGCTGTAGCGGTAGATATACGTACAGGCGAAATGTTTGCGGAGATCTATCAGTCATGGCTTGAACTTAAGCGTCAGCCTGATGTCGATGTCAAGGTACTTTTCGTTGAGGCGAGCCATGATGTGCTGCTGAAACGATATAAGGAAACACGCCGCAGACACCCTCTGTATGATAAATTCAACGGCAATATCCATGACGCTATAAACTATGAATGGACTCAGCTCTCACAGCTTCGTGAGATCGCTGACTACTATATAGAGACCTCTAATTTTACCTCCTCCCAGTTAAAGGAGCAGGTAAAGGGGATCTTCCTTGAGAAGAATTCAGATTCGCTGATTATCAAGGTTATGTCCTTTGGTTTCAAATACGGTGTTTCTACAGAGGCGGATCTGGTCTTTGATGTCAGATGTCTGCCCAATCCATTCTACATAGAGGAGCTTCGCAATCATACAGGCTGCGACAGCTGCGTAAGAGACTATGTTATGAGCTTTGAGCAGTCAAAGGTGCTCTTTGACAAGCTCAAGGACCTTATCGATTACCTTATACCTTTGTATGTACAGGAGGGTAAAAGTCAGCTTGTAATTTCCTTCGGATGTACAGGCGGAAAGCACCGCTCCATAACCTTTGCCGAGATTATGGCAGATCATCTTGTGGAGAAAGATTATAAGGTGCAGAAATACCACCGTGATATTACAAAAGACAAGAAATTCTGAGATGGGAGTGAGTTGAAATATCCTTCTCAAATGATGTAAGGGGAGAGATCTGCTCTTCCGTAAATGATAAGGACAGGCGTTTTGCCTGCCTTTACGGTATGCTTTTGTTTTGTAGAACGCTTACAAGACAGCATATTTGTTTTCAGAGTGAGAGCCGCATCTCCGCAGAGCTTTTTTGCAGTCTGTTCTCTGCTGTTTTTCACAAAAAGCTGAGTATAGAGGAGCATGTCAGAAAAAACGGTGTAGTGCTCTGTTCCTGTGATACGGACAGTGAGACTGCCGAAGCTGTTTTTCAGAAATATCATCTTGCAGATGATGCAAGAGCTATCGATTCCGAGATTATTGCCACAAATAGTCTCGGAGTTTTTACAGCAGGAGTGTTTTTAGCCTGCGGAAGCGTAAATGACCCCAATAAGGAGTATCACCTTGAATTTGCCTGCCCTGAGGAGAAGCTTGCGGAACAGCTTGCCACACTTCTCGGAGATATAGGTGTGACTGCAAAGACTGTGCTTCGCAGGGGACAGAATATAGTTTATATCAAGGGCAGCGAATCCATTGAGGATACACTGACCTTTATCGGTGCGTCACAGTGCACTCTTGAGCTGATGAATACAAAGATATATAAGGACATCAGAAACAAAGCCAACAGAATAGCCAACTGCGATGCCGCAAATATCGACAAGGTAGTAAAGGCTGCTATGAAGCAGATAGATGATATAAAGCTTATCGACAAGGCTGTGGGGCTTGATACCCTTTCGGAGGAGCTGCGTGAAGTGGCTCAGATCAGGATAGAGAATATCGATATGAGCCTTCAGGAGATAGGTGAGAATCTCAGCGAGCCTATAAGCCGCTCGGGAGTAAATCATCGTTTTCAGAAGTTGGCGAAAATGGCTGATGAGATACGCAGAGTAGGAGGCTGTAATGAGAAGTGACGAGTTTGTAAATCTTCATGTGCATACTGAATACAGTCTTCTCGACGGTGCCTGCCGTATAAAGGAACTCATCTCCCGTGTGAAGGAGCTGGGACAGACAGCAGTCGCAATAACAGACCACGGAAATATGTATGGTGCCGTGGAGTTCTGGAATACCGCAAGAGCCGAGGGGATAAAGCCTGTTATCGGCTGTGAGGTCTATGTCGCAAGACGTACCCGCCATGACCGTGAGCCTAAGCTTGATTCCTCGCCTTATCATCTCATTCTTCTCTGTGAGAACAATGAGGGCTACAGAAATCTTGTAAAGCTTGTCTCAATAGCAAGTACAGAGGGCTTCTATAACAAGCCGAGAGTTGATCTTGAACTGCTGAAGAAGTATCACAGTGGTCTTATCTGTCTGTCTGCCTGTCTTGCAGGAGAGATACCGCGGCTTCTGACCGACGGACATTATGATGAGGCAAAGGAGCTTGCTCTGAAGTACCGTGATATATTCGGCGCTGACAATTATTTTATAGAAATACAGAATCATGGCATCAGGGAAGAATTGAAGATTCTTCCTCTTCTTTATAAGCTCTCTTCCGAAACAGGCATACCTCTTGCAGCAACAAATGACTGTCACTACATTAAAAAGAGTGACGCAGAGATGCAGAATGTCCTGCTTTGTATA
>SFMO01000079.1 GCA_004554385.1 Ruminococcus flavefaciens | reverse complement strand
TGAAACTCGATGGAATGTCACCTGTTGAATACCGTCTTGCCAAAGCTGCATAAAGCAACAAAGCGACCAAGCTTTGTCGCTTTGTCGCTTTGCATAAATTTTCTTTTAAATCTTTGTCTAACTTTTTGGGGTCAGTTCATAATTTCAGGCTCGGTAATTTTTTAGTTAAGCGGAGCCGGATAAGCGCCTCTTTTCTAACCGCGTCTTAATATCTCCGCTTGCTTGCGGCAGAAGCAATTACAGCTGTTCTGATTGATCCTGCGCATCACTTTTTCCGGTTAACAAAATCGCTGATGCCGGTATATAGTGTGAACGCCACCTTTTCACGGTACTCCTCGGTATTGAGCAGCGCTGCCTCCTCAGGATTTGACATGAATCCACACTCTGCCATCACAGTCGGATTTTTGCTGTAATAACACAGGAAGAGCTCCTTGCCGCAAAGCTTGATCTCGCGCGTGTTATCGGGCTGAAGAAGCTCTCTGAAACGGTTCTGGAGAGCTCTTGCAAACGCCTCGCTCGTACTGTTGCTGTTAGAGTAAAACATCTGAGCACCGCTGTATTTCGGATCTGTAAACTGATTCTGATGTATGGAAAGGCAAATGGCGTTTTCATTTTCATTGAAAACTGCAAGCCTGTTATCCATGTCAGAGCTTTTCTGCTCGGCTATCCCCTCTATACCGCTGTCGTGTATGGATCTGTCCGTATCACGTGTCACCCTGACCTCATAGCCGTTTATCTCAAGCAGATCTCTCAGCCGCAGCATTATATCAAGATTGATCCCCTTTTCGGGAACCCCATCAGCAGATGTGCATCCGCCGTCGATCCCGCCATGGGGTGGATCAACAAAAACTTAGCTGCGTTTTCAGTTTAAAACAGCCGTTAAGTGCTTTAAAAAGCAGTATTATTTGTTAAGGAGCATATTCTGGATAGCATTGGCATCGCCAACTGTCAGACCATTTCCGTCAATATCAGCATTTATCCTTCCCTGTGCTGTGAGGTGCTTGTCTGATGAACCATTTATACCGTATTTATCAGGGTTTGTAAGAGCCTGCATGACCAGAACCACATCTGACATATCTACTGTGCCGTCGCAGTTAGCGTCACCGCTGAGCATTACCTTTGAATCGCGTACAAAGCGTACTCTTCCACCGTTTCCAAAATAGATACTGTCAGGTCTTGAAGGGGTATAGGACGCTGTACGCTCCAAAGCAGTACCGTTATAGAATCTGAGTGCAGTTATAACTGTACCGCCTATTGTTTCATCTCCGACGTAAACCGCACCTGTTGAAGTCCTACCATTGACATCTGTATATACATATGTACCGTCAGCCTTTATCTCGCAGCTTCCTGTTTCCTTGAAAGATACTTCTACAGCAGCATTGGTGTCAGCTGTCTGTTCCTTCCAGCTTCCTGCGAAGTCCTTAATGCTTACCGCTGCCGAGTCCTTGCGGATAAGGCGTGAAGCAACATTGTTTCCATGATAGATAATATCGGGATCAGCGCTGTGATAATAGCCTCCGAACATGCGATCCTGACCTTCATACAAGCTTATGCTCTGAAAAATACGGCCGCCAATGGTATAAAAGCCTAATTCAACTTTTCCTGATGAGAACGTTCCGTCGGTACTGGTAAACTTATATGTTCCGTCTTTATTTATAACTACTGTGCCGCCGTCTGAAGGGCTTACATATACAGGCATAGTAGTATCGGTGTACTGATACTTCCATTCACCTGCAAGGTGCTCCATGTCCGTTGTTTCTACTGAAGTATCAGATGCAACAACTGCTGATGTATCTGCTGCATAAGCGGATACTGTGGGAACTGCTGAAAACATGATGCCGAAAGCGGCTATAACAGCAACGAGATTTTTCATAATATTTTCCTCCTAAAACACCGTCACACAAGGCTTCAATCGTCCCTTATGTGCATTGATATTGATATGTCCGTTGTGGACTTTTGTTCCTGGCCGACCTTTCATAAAGAACAATCGGAGAAAAAAATTCAAGTGTTACATGATTCTCAAAAAAAATTCCGAAGTTTCTTCATGTGCGAAAAAAGGTCGGATACTGCGGCAAGTTCAACACATAAGCAGCACTTTATAACTTCATCATTTCATAAAAAAACGGTATGCCCGAACAAACGCATACCGCTATAATTTCCAGTGTATATGTATCTCTCGCTCCCCGGATTCATCAGGCTCGCCTACCTCAACATAGTCTATGAACTCGTCGGCGATATTACGGTCAAGCTTATCAAAATGGGTGTACTTCTCTATGACAGACCTCTGTTCCCCGGTATCTCTGATAAGCTGACGGCATTTCCCAATATTCTGCCTGGTTTCGGCTATACGTGCAGACAGCTCCTGCTCCTCGTCCCTGAGACCTTTGCGAAAAATGGCGTAATCCTCATCAGAGACAGCTCCGTCAAGCTTATCCTTGTACATTGATAAAAGCCGCTTTTCTGCCGAGCTGTGTCTCTCGCTGAGCTTTGAGAGCTCAGCTTCAAGCTGTTTCAGCTGTTCGCTGTAAATATCCTCAAACCGTATCTTGTCCGTCTGACAATACTTCTCAACGATGCTGTTCAGTTCAGCAAGGATATTACCTTCGAGAACAAGTCCGCTGATGCATGTTTTGTTGGAGCAATTCATCGCTCCGTTCTTGTATGCAGCACACTGCATATTGTAATACTTTATAGTCCTTGACTTATTGTAGTAGACGCTGCGCTTCATAGGTCTGCCGCATACAGCACATCTGACCTTGCCAGACAGCGGCGAAAGCTCCTGAGAGCGTTTCCCCACTCTTGCGTGACTTTTGAGCCGAGCCTGTGTCCGCTCCCATGTTTCGACATCTATCACAGCCTCATGAGTATCGGGCACCCTGACCCAGTCTGCTTCATTTGTCTTCCTGCGCTTCTTATTTTTATAACTGAGACTATGAGACTTTCCCTGCACAAGAGTGCCTGTATAGATCTCATTGCTAAGGATTCTTGCAATAGTTGACTGGGTCCACAATCCCTTGGCACTGCTCAGCTCAGCATTCTGATTCACATACTTTGAGCCTTTCCGCCGCTTGTACTCCGACGGACTTGCGATACCGTCAGCATTGAGCTTCATAACTATGGCACGATAGCCTGCTCCGCCGACATACATCTCAAATATCTGCCGAACCACAGGTGCGGTCTCCTCGTCAATAATGAGATGATGCCTGTCATCGGGATCGATCTGATAACCATACGGAGCAAATGAGGCTATGAACTGTCCCTGCTCACGCTTGTAGGCAAGGGTTCGGCGTATCTTTGAGGATATATCCTTGACATACATTTCATTGTATGCGCTGGTAAACAGCCTCATTGTGGAGTAGCTCTCACTGTCTGTATCAGCGTTATCGGCAACTCCGATAAAACGTATCCCCCATTCGAGGAACTTATCATTTATGAACTGCTCGATGACCACAGTGTCCCGTGAAAAACGGGACTGATCCTTGCATAGTACAATGTCGATATCGCCCTTCCTGCAATCCCGCAGCAGACGGTTGAATTCCGGACGGCTGCGGTCAATGCCGCTGTAGCCGTCGTCAACATATATGTCAAAGATCTCCCAGTCACGTTCGCGGCAGTATTCCCGAAGCATATCCTTCTGATTTCGGATACTTGCGCTTGCGTCATTCTTTCCCTTATCCTTATCCTCAATGGACAAACGGCAGTAAATAGCCACTTTAGGCACTGACCTAACCTCCTTTGTCCGAAATGTGCTCTATCAGTCTGCCTTCTTCACCTGAGAATTCACAAGCTTTTCGATCTTTGCTGTAACTGCTTTTTTTAAAACTTCATCGTCCGACGACTGAAATATGTTTTGTGTATGTATCTTATCCTTCATTCCTGCTCCTCCTTCAATTGATAATATTCCTGTTCCATGCAAGTTATGCAGGTATTCTGATAAATTTGCCATACAAAAAAATTATCCGCTCAGAGGGAAGTGAAATGCTCCCCTTTTGTTAGACAATGTGGTATAATAGAAATATACCAAAATGAAGTCTAACGAAAGGGGACATTTTTATGCCAAAAGGAAAACCAAACAAGAGATATACACCTGAATTCAAGATCAAGGTTGTTGA
>SFMO01000078.1 GCA_004554385.1 Ruminococcus flavefaciens | reverse complement strand
TATAAAGAACTTATCAGCGCAGGTGTGAAGCTGTATGAATACACTCCTGGATTTGTCCACGCAAAGGTGTTTGTAAGTGATGATGAAAAGGCAGTCATAGGAACGATCAATCTTGATTACCGGAGTCTTTACCATCATTTTGAATGTGCGACATATCTGTATCAAAAACCCTGTATAGCTAATATTGAAACTGATTTTGAGGATACTCTTTCAAAATGCAGAGAGGTCACACCTGAAACGATTAGAAATGAAAAGCTCGGATATAAGCTGCTCGGCGGAGCGATGAAAGTGATAGCTCCATTGATGTAGTATCATAATTCATTTTAAAAAAAATACACCCCTGTCATTTCTGTTGAACATGGGTGTATTTTATTTATGCGTAAGCAATGGCAATTCATTTCATTCACAGAGCCACCTTTACTTTTGCTTTTATTATGATACGGTAAACATATATTATAGCAAAATCGTCCGTTTATTGCACTATTTGATTGTTCGTAAAGTGTTCGGGTGGGTTCTCCTCTGCGAAATATATTTCGGTCTCGTTTTCCTGTTCAAAAGAAAGGCAAGGATACGGATCAAGCTGCTCAAATGTCAGCTCCTTTTTCTTTGCAAGGGGATGTGAACGTGCAAGATAGACACTTGCAGGACATTCTATCAGCGATTTAAACTCAAGTTCATTCTCACGGAGAAGCCTGTTTATCACACGCTGATTCACCTCGCATGTGTAGATTATGCCTATCTCACTTTTCAGCGAGCTTACGTCCTTTATCACGTTTGATCTGTTGTAAAGTCATAAAACACCTCGTAAAAAAACAGCCTTTTCATTATAGAAGAAGCTGCTCTGTCATTCATTAATGTATTTTTAGGAGGTCATACACTTAATGTTTCAGCTAAATATTGCTTTCTTATGTAACATCGTGATTTGCTGCACATTCGGTCTGTTCCCCTCACGATGGAGCGGAGCATATCAAGCACATAGGACGTATTATAATTCATCTTTACCGCTCCTTCCGTTTGATATGGTTTAATTATATCACCGTAAAATGAGCTTGTCCAATGCAAAAATTCCATAGTGAGTTATAAGTGCAACCTATATACTATGCCTTGCACAGGAACTATTGAATACAGAAGCTCCTGCTGTCAGCCGCTTTCGGAAGCTATGACTGTTGCGGCGTTCCACACAGGACTGAAAGAAAAGCTGTACGAGCTTATCGAAAACGTGATAAAGCCAATAATACAAGCGGAATGGCTCAACGATGAAGTAAAGATACTCGTCAATCCCACAGGTAGATTTGTTATCGGCGGACCTGTCGGCGACAGCGGTCTCACAGGCAGAAAGATAATCGTTGACACCTACGGAGGCGCTGCACATCACGGCGGCGGAGCATTCAGCGGAAAGGACTCCACAAAGGTCGACAGAAGCGCTGCTTATGCTGCAAGGTGGGCTGCAAAAAATATCGTTGCAGCAGGTCTTGCAGACCGCGCTGAGATACAGATTGCATACGCTATCGGAGTTGCTGCTCCAGTTTTGATTTACGTAAATACTTTCGGAACAGGCGTACTTCCTGATGAAGAAATACAGGCGGCAGTTTCAGAGGTATTTGACTTCACTCCAAGTGGAATCATCAGGGAACTTGAGCTCAGGAAGCCCGTATTCGCCGCGACAGCTGCTTACGGTCACTTCGGCAGACCTGATACTGGCTTCTCATGGGAGAGAACAAATAAAGTGTCAGCATTGAAAAAGGCACTCATTGCCACTGTTAAAGCGAAATAAAAGCTCCTACCGATTGTTTTTATATTTACCAGATAGTAATTACGCCAACATCGTTACATTACCATTAGGTTCTGATGCCGTAAGGTGTGCAGGTTCAAGTCCTGTCACCCGCACCAGCGGGGAGCCCCCGCGGGCAGTTTCGCGTCTCAGTTCTTCTGGGACGCGAATTGTTTTTCCGCGCATGAAATCCATTTGTAATGTACAAGTATCATAAAAAGCTAAGCCGCAGGTCTCACTGCGGCTGTTATCATATTATAAGCATACCATTTTCGTCAATATATTTCATAGTGTCAAGAACATTTTGATAAGTTATCTTCAGAATAGCCATAATAATTGTTACCTCCTGAAGTGTTTTCATTACATTATAGCATATTTTTTGTCAGATTTCAATATATTATCACAACAATATCTGTAATATTTCATGCATTGACAACTATGTATTCCCTGTCTTATAATAAATGTAATAATAACGTGAGGAGTGTCATTATGAAAGCACACAGGATAATAGCCATTGCATCCGCGACGGCTCTTGCCGTACCTACATATTCGTCGGCAGCGGAGAGCGAAGCTCCGCACAGGATAGTCGGCTATCTGCCCGACTGGAACTATCAGCCGTTCAGCGAGCTCGCCCTCGACGAGCTCACGCATATCAATATCGCATTCTGCAATCCCGACGAAAACGGCAGACTGTTCTGCTACATACCCGATGATAAGCTGAAAAGCATTGTCTCCGAAGCGCACAGCCACGATGTCGATGTATTCGCCGCTCTCGGAGGCGGAGGAGGCTGTGACGGCTACCTCCAACACATTGACACTCCCGAGGAGCGTGCCGAGTTCAACGCTAACATTATGGACTACTGCGAAACCTACGACTTCGACGGCATCGACCTCGATATCGAGCTGGGCTCAAATCATCAGATATGGAACTACTATGGGGACTGGTGTACGGAGCTCCGCGCTCTCTGCGATGAACGTGATATGGAGATGTCCACCGCAACGGCTCAATGGGTGGCACAGAAGGTCACTCCCGAGACGTTCGCGCTGTTCGATTTCGTGAATGTTATGGCTTATGACAACGATTTGGACAAACAGTCTCACGCCTCGTATGAATACTCGGTCGAGTGCCTCAACTACTTCTCCGCAAGAAAGCAGATTCCAAAGGACAAGCTCGTTCTCGGTGTGCCTTTCTACGGCAGAGGCTATACATCGGACGGAGCTCTGGACTGGAATTCCTATATGTCCTTCGCCGACGCTGTCAGCAAGGGCGATGAATATTACAGTGCGGATGTATGCGAAGGTATCGCCTACAACGGAGCTGTCACAATGGCGAAAAAAGCGGAGCTTGCCAAAAGCTGCGGCGGCATTATGATATGGGAGTGTGTATGCCGGCGCCAGAACCGCACTGACACGGACTTAGAACCGCACGCTGCCGGACTTTCGACCGCACCTTGCCGGAGCAGAACCGCACTTTACCGATCATTGACCGCACTCCGAACCAACTGATATAATATTTAC
>SFMO01000077.1 GCA_004554385.1 Ruminococcus flavefaciens | reverse complement strand
GATGATGTGCTTATCAGCGGCACTACCCCATACACCATTGAGGAAGTGGATACCGCAATCCGTTATGTTGTGCCTGCAAATCAGACCGCACCGATTAACTGGAAAGAAGTAACCACAAGAAACTTCACGAACATTCTCAAAAAGTTCAGCGTAACCGTAACAAAGAGCGACCGAGAGGAAGGCACACCGCAGGGCGACGCTACCCTTGCCGGAGCAGTTTACGGTATCTATAAAGGCGAAACCCTTGTGGATAAGTATGTTACGGATAAGAACGGGCAGTTTACCACAAAGGAATATGTCTGTGATAATGACTGGACAATCCGTGAAATCACGCCGTCCGAGGGTTATCTGCTCGACGGTACAATCCATAAGGTCGGTGCTGAACCGCAGCTCTATACTGTGGAACACAATCAGACCGCAAATGATGTAACCGAACAGGTTATGAAAGGCAATATCGCCATTATCAAGCACACCGATGACGGCGAAACAAAGATTGAAACACCGGAAAACGGTGCAACCTTTGAAATCTATCTGAAATCTTCCGGCAGCTTTGATTCAGCAGAAGAAGATGAAAGAGATGTGATTGTTTGTGATGAAAACGGCTTCGGTCAGACAAAGGATATGCCGTACGGCATATATACCGTTCATCAGACCTCCGGTTGGGAGGGGCGTGAGTTAATGGACGACTTCGATGTGTTCATTTCTCAGAACGGACAGACCTACCGCTATCTCATCAACAACGCAAACTTTGAAAGCTATATCAAGGTGGTTAAGGTGGACGCAGAAAGCGGTAAAAACATTCCTTATGCCGGTGCTGGGTTCAAAATCTTTGACCCGGACGGCAATCAGGTAACAATGACCTTTACTTATCCTACTCCGACAACGATTGATACTTTCTACACCGACGCAAACGGACAGCTTGTTACACCGGAGAAACTGGAATACGGCAAGGGATATTCTCTTGTTGAGGTTCAGGCTCCTTACGGATATGTGCTTGACAGCACACCGGTGTACTTTGATGTGGCAGAGGAACATTCTTCCGATGAGGGTGGTATTACCGTGATTAAGGTCGATAAGCCTAATATGGCACAGAAAGGTACTGTCAGCATTGAAAAGACCGGCGAGGTGTTCTCAGGGGTAAATATCTCCGGAGAGGAAAATGCCGATGTGATTTATCAGCCTGTCTATGAAGTGAAAGGTCTTGCAGGTGCGGTTTATGAGATTACCGCAGCAGAAGATATTATCACTCCTGACGGAACACTCCGTTATGCAAAGGGCGAGGTCGTAGATACTGTTACCACAGATGAAAACGGACTTGCAAAGAGTAAGGAGCTTTACCTCGGCAGATATACGGTAGTTGAAATTACCGCACCGGAGGGTATGGTTATCAACAAGGAAGCACACGAGGTCGAGCTTACCTACGCAGGTCAGGAAGTCGCCGTGACCGAAACGGCAACCAGCTTCGTAAACGAGAGACAAAAGGTTACGGTAAGTCTTGAAAAAGCTATCGAGAAGAACGACATCTTCAATATCGGCAACGGCGATGAAGTGAAGAACATCAGCTTCGGACTTTTCGCTGCTGAGGAACTTGTTTCAACAAGCGGTACTTCTATCCCGGCAGACGGTCTGATTGAGATTATCTCTCTTTCCGAAAGCGGCAAGGCAGTTATCAAAACCGACCTTCCTTTCGGAAGCTACTATGTAAAGGAGCTTGCCACCGACGAGCATTATATCCTTTCCGACAGCAAGTATCCGTTTGCTTTCAGCTATGCGGGACAGGATACCGAAACAGTTGAGATTGCAGTCAATGAGGGCAAGCCGATTGAAAACAAGCTCATTTACGGTTCTGTCTCCGGTAAGAAGATTACCGAAAACGGCGAAGAACTCGGCGGTGCAGTTATCGGACTGTTTAAGGCTGATGAAACTGAATTTACAAAAGAAAATGCTTTGATGACTGCTACCTCTGAAAATGACGGTAGCTTTTCTTTTGACAAAGTACCGTATGGCAACTGGCTTGTAAGAGAAATCGAACAGCCGGAGGGCTTCGTGCTTGATGAAACTTCTTATGAAGTCAAAATCTCCGAGGTCGGTCAGGTCATTGAGGTTGAAATCGTCAATGAATATGTTCACGGCAATATCAAGTTGACTAAGGTCGATGAAGATTACCCGGACAACAAACTGACGGGTGCAACCTTTGAGGTTTACAAGGATGTAAACGGAGACGGCAAATTGGACGACGGCGACGAGCTTATCGGTACGCTCAACGAAACTTCTACGGGTATTTACGAGATGAAGGAGCTTCTTTACGGAAAATACCTTGTAAGAGAAACCAAAGCACCGGAAGGCTTTGAACTTGATAAGGGTGTGTACTCCGTATTCATTGAGGAAGATGAAATGACCTATGAGGTTGAAAACAAAGCGGGTGTCGGATTTATCAACACAGCTATGAAAGGAAACCTGAAAATCGTAAAGACATCTTCTGACGGAAAGGTTGAAGGTTTCACCTTCAGGGTAACGGGAGCAAACGGCTACGACCGAAGCTTCACGACCGATAAGAACGGCGAAATCATTATCGAGGGACTTCGTATCGGCGATTACACCGTTTCCGAGGTTCAGGATAATGTGTCTGTCGCTTATGTGCTTCCTGCGGATAAGATTGCGACCGTAAAGGTCGGCTCTACTACCGTTGTGGAAATGCACAATGAGCTGAGAGACACACCAAAGACCGGAGATAACAGCAATGTCGGCTTGTGGACTGCACTTGCGGGACTTTCTGCCCTCGGTATTGTCGGCACAGCCGTTGTTGCGTACAGAAAAAAGAAGAAGGAGGACAATGAGTAATGGACGCTAAAACAATCGTAGCAGTTGTATTAGTCGCCTTTATTATCGGCGGCTTTATCTTCTTGCAGATTAAGAACAGAAAGAAATAAGGAACGCTTATGTGGGCGGAGTGAAAACTTCGCCCACCGTTCTTTTACGGAGGTGCATTATGAATAAGCAAAAGACGGTTGACAGCAAGGTGCTTGCAATACTCAGAGAATGCCCCGAAACGAGGTATGATGATATGCAGCTTATCCTTTGCTATTACAACCGATACAGCTATATGAGAGTCGGAGATTTACCGCTTGAGGATATAGTCAACAACTATAAAGGCTACGGCTTGCCGTGCTTTGAGACTATCCGCAGAGCAAGACAGAGAGTGCAATCCCTGTTTCCCGAACTGTCAAGGCAGTGCAGTGGCTGCGACTGCGGAAACATCAGAATTGTGATTGAAGTAAGCTGAGGTGTGGATATGAACGAGGAAAAAAGAAAAATCGGTGAATACACCGTTCTCTGCTCGGTCAATGTGGGCGAAAAGGAGGTTATCTTGGCTTCCAATGAGCAAAGCACAAACGGCAATAAGTTTTTGTGCGGCTTTGCGGAGCGAAACGACCTGTTTGAACTGTGTTCGGAATGTATGGTAAGCGATGACTATATC
Organism: Ruminococcus flavefaciens; assembly: GCA_004554385.1. Lineage (GTDB taxonomy): Bacteria > Bacillota > Clostridia > Oscillospirales > Ruminococcaceae > Ruminococcus > Ruminococcus flavefaciens_T. Next base: position 30 of record SFMO01000077.1, on the reverse strand, counting down.
GAAATCGTACACCTTTTCGGAAGCCGTGTG